>NZ_JBHEEO010000008.1:0-237924 GCF_041929965.1 Brucella oryzae
GGCTGGTTTCTTCAACATATCCCAATGAATCACAAAACCCCAGGCATAGCCAGGGGTTTGTCAGCAGCCTGAGGCGCTGTTTTACAGCGCCTTTTCTATTGGTCATAGTTCTAAATCCGCTGAATGCGCAGTGTCGGCTTGCGACTTCGCCGGTTCTGTCAGCGCGACTTGTCCGCAGATGAAATCTGCTCGCCATCTTCTTTGGTGAATGAAGCAACCGGGTTCTCCAGAAGCGGCAAAACCAGTTCGGAGGGACGGCACAGCCGGGTGCCGCGCGGCGTTTCGACAATCGGCCGATTGATCAGAATCGGATGAGCCATCATGAAATCGATCAGCTCGTCATCGGTCCATTTCGGATCGGACAGCCCGAGTTCGGCATAGGGTGTGCCTTTCTCACGCAGCAGCTCGCGCGGCGTCAGATTCATTGCGGCCAGCAAACCGACCAGGCGTTCGCGCGTGGGTGGGGTCTGCACATATTCGACTATGACAGGTTCTTCACCGCTGGCGCGGATCATCGCCAGCGTATTGCGTGAAGTACCGCATTTCGGATTATGGAAAATAGTGATGGTCATCGAAACTTTCCGCCGTGGCCAGTGAATGAAGGAATCATGTTTTTAGCTGTTTTCGTCATTCTCGATAGAAAATTCCATCCTGTCAGCCGAAAAACGGGTCAGCGAATACTGGATCGGCCGTCCTTCCGTGTCGATGTTTACCGCGCGCGCCGTAAGCACGATGGCGCCGGGAGACAGTTTCAGGTTTCCAAGGTCTTCCGGGTCGGCATGACGGGCCGATATGACGGTCGATTTTCGCAGGTAATCGGCAATGCCGGCTGCTTTGAACGCAGCCGTGATCGAGCCGCTTTCCGCATAATCCTCCGCAAAGGAAGGAAAGCGTGCGGCATCGATCCAGTGGGTCGCAATCGAAATGGAGTAGCCATCGGCATTGTGCATCGTTTCAAGCCGGATCACGTCGTCACCGGGATGCAGCGCCAGCGCATGAGCAATATCCGGAGAGGCGGGTTCGATACCTGAAGCCAGCAAAATCCCCCGCATATCCCGCACCTGCGAAGCCAGCGATTGCGAAATGCGGGTGCGCCGCCCGATCTGGTAGGTGAGGCGCCTTGCATTGGCAACGAAAGTGCCGCGCCCTTGTTCGGCACGCAGCACGCCTTCCTGCGTGAGTGCTGCAATGGCGCTGCGCACCGTATGGCGATTGACCCCAAACCTGTCGGCAAGTTCCATCTCGGCAGGCATCCGAGCACCGGACTGAAGCTTCCCGGCCCTGATCTCGCCGCGTATCTCGTCGGCAATCTGCCGCCAGATGGCAACGCCGCTGTTTCTCTCAATTCGTCTCGTCTTTGTCATCAACTGTCATCGTCCTGTCATTGGCAGGGTGTATCCATTCTGATATTGTATAGTTGTCTATATAACTAGACAAATCGGAAGAGCAAGTCAACAAGATCTCAAAGGGCAGGGAAGCTCATGTACGGTACGGAGCAGAGTGCGAAGGGAGGCGGAGCCGGTTCCGCCACTGAAAGCGGAAAGGCACCGGATGCCGTGCAGATTGCACGGCAGGCAAGCATGGCAGTTCTTGCGCGTGCAAGTGGCGAAGAACTGCAAGCCTTCTGGCAGGCATGGTCCGACAAGCCGGAATTCGAAGTTCTGCGCGGGCCGGAAACCGGTCTCGTAATGCTGCGAGGCCGCATCGGCGGCGGGGGTGCCCCCTTTAATGTCGGCGAGGCAACGGTCACGCGCGCGACGGTGCGGCTTGCCGATGGTTCGGTCGGTCATTCCTACGCACTTGGCCGCGATCAGGAAAAGGCGCGCCTTGCCGCTCTTTTCGATGCGCTGTGGCTGGATGGAGGCCGCCGCGATGCGGTGGAAACGCAAGTGCTGAACGTCTTGCGCCAGCGGCTCGACGACGCCGACGCCACGCTGCGCAGCGAAGCTGCCGCCACCAAGGTTGATTTCTTCACAATGGTCCGGGGAGACAATTGATGCTCCATAATTCTCCAGCTTTCGAGGGTGGCTTCGCCAATCCGGTGACGGATGCGCAATCGGCTTTTCATGCCGTCATGCACGCCATGGCCAATCCCGGCCGCATCTATCCGCTGGCTCGCGCAGCCACACCGCCGCAGCCACTGACGCCTGAACTGGGTACTATTGCAGCAACCCTGCTCGATCATGACGCGACGGTCTGGTGCGATGCAGCGATAGCTACCGATCAAGATGCAACCGCCTGGCTTACTTTTCACACCGGCGCGCCGCGTGTCGATAGAGCCGACGCGGCGCAATTTGCTCTGGTCAGCAATCTATCGCTGCTGCCGTCCCTGGCAGAGTTTTCGCAGGGCGATGCCGAGTTTCCTGATCGTTCGACAACCATTGTTCTCGCTGTTGCATCGCTGACAAGCGGGCAGGGTTTTGTACTCAAAGGCCCCGGTATCGATGGTGAACGTGCGCTTCACGTCGAAGGTCTGCCGCAGGACTTCATCAATCAATGGCGCGAGAACGGTGCACAATATCCGCTGGGCATTGATCTTGTTCTGGTCTGCGACGGTGCTGTTGCAGCGCTTCCCCGCACAACGCGCGTAAGCAATCTGGAGGGCTGAAAATGTATGTTGCCGTAAAGGGTGGCGAAACAGCCATCCGCAATGCCCACCGTCTTCTTGATGATCGCCGTCGCGGCGACCGTTCGGTCCCGGCACTACGTCTCGATCAGATTGTCGAGCAGCTTGCGCTGGCGGTTGATCGCGTCATGGCCGAAGGTTCGCTCTATGACCGCGAACTGGCCGCACTTGCCGTCCGTCAGTCGCGCGGCGATCTGATCGAGGCGATCTTTCTGGTGCGCGCCTACCGCACCACCTTGCCGCGCTTTGGCTACTCCCGTCCGATGGAAACCGCCCAGATGCTGATCGAGCGCCGTATTTCGGCGACCTATAAGGATCTGCCCGGTGGCCAGCTTCTGGGGCCGACTTTCGATTATACGCATCGGCTTCTTGATCCGGATCTGGCAGGCGATGTGGTCGTGCCGGAACCGGAAATGCGTGAAGCTGAAATCCAGGAAACCCCGCGCGTAACCGATATTCTCGGCGTCAACGGGATGATCGAGGATGACGGTTCCCTGCCGGACGATCATGAACCGGGCGATCTCACCCGCGAACCCTGGACATTTCCGATGGAACGCGACCTACGCCTTCAGGCACTGGCGCGTGGCGACGAAGGCTTCCTGCTGGCGCTCGGCTATTCCACCCAGCGCGGTTATGGCAACAACCATCCGTTTGTTGGCGAAATCCGCATTGGCGAAGTGGATGTCGAGTTCGACGTGCCGGAACTCGGCTTTGCCGTCTCGCTCGGCCGCGTGCAGCTGACCGAATGCCAGATGGTCAACCAGTTCAAGGGGTCGGCCAAGCAGCCGCCGCAATTCACGCGCGGCTATGGGCTGGTGTTCGGCCAGAGTGAGCGTAAGGCCATGTCCATGTCGCTCTGCGACCGTGCGCTGCGTGTTCGCGAGTTCGATACGGATGTGACCGCTCCCGCACAGGACGAGGAATTCGTCATTTCCCATTCCGACAATGTGCAGTCCACCGGCTTTGTCGAGCACCTGAAACTGCCGCACTACGTGGATTTCCAGGCAGAACTCGATCTCATCCGCCGCATGCGGGCGGAATATGAAGAAGCGCAGCACCAGAACAAAGAGGCCGCCGAATGAGCGATCTGGCCAATTACAACTTCGCCTATCTGGACGAACAGACCAAGCGGATGATCCGCCGCGCCATCCTGAAGGCAATTGCCGTTCCGGGCTATCAGGTGCCTTTCGCCAGTCGTGAAATGCCGATGCCCTATGGCTGGGGCACCGGCGGCGTGCAGGTAACCGCCTCGATCATCGGGCCGGATGATGTGCTGAAGGTCATCGACCAAGGGGCGGACGACACGACGAACGCCGTCTCGATCCGCGCTTTCTTCCAGAAGACTGCCGATGTTGCCGTGACCACCCATACGGGCGAGGCGACGATCATTCAGACCCGTCACCGCATTCCGGAATATCCGCTGACCGAAGGGCAGGTGATCGTCTATCAGGTGCCGATCCCGGAACCGCTGCGTTTTCTGGAGCCGCGGGAAACCGAGACGCGCAAGATGCACGCGCTGGCCGAATATGGCCTCATGCATGTGAAGCTCTACGAAGATATTGCGCGTCACGGCCATATCGCCAAGACCTATGATTATCCGGTGATGATCGAGGGGCGTTATGTGATGGCACCGTCGCCCACGCCGAAATTCGACAATCCGAAAATGCATATGTCTCCGGCATTGCAGCTGTTCGGTGCCGGTCGTGAAAAACGCATTTATGCCGTCCCGCCTTACACGCAGGTGGTGAGCCTCGATTTCGAGGATCATCCGTTCGAAGTGCAGAAGTTCAAGGACCCATGTGCGCTCTGCGGCGCGAAGGGCGTCTATCTGGATGAAGTCGTGCTGGATGATCGTGGCGGCTCGATGTTCGTCTGCTCCGACACCGATTTTTGCGAAGACCGTCAGGCCAACGGCCATTTCGGCCATCTGGCTGCGAATAAGGAGGCAGCAGAATGAACAACGAACCTCTGCTGAGAGTAAACAGCCTGTCGAAGTTTTACGGCAATCGTCGCGGCTGTGCAGACATTTCCTTCAATCTGTGGCCGGGCGAAGTGCTGGCCATCGTCGGTGAATCCGGTTCTGGCAAGACGACGCTCCTGAACAGTCTGGCAACCCGCCTGGAACCGACTTCCGGCACGGTTGAATACCGGATGCGCGACGGTGAATTCCGCGATCTCTACAAGATCGGCGAGGCGGAACGCCGCTTTCTGATGCGGACGGACTGGGGCTTTGTTCACCAGAACCCGGCAGATGGATTGCGCATGACCGTTTCGGCGGGTGCCAATGTCGGCGAACGCCTGATGGCCGTCGGTGAACGTCATTATGGCAATATCCGCTCGACAGCCACGGAATGGCTCGGTCGTGTTGAAATTGCCTCAGACCGTATCGACGACCAGCCGCGCGCCTTCTCCGGCGGTATGCGCCAGCGCTTGCAGATTGCCCGCAATCTGGTGACCGCTCCGCGTCTTGTCTTCATGGATGAACCGACCGGCGGTCTCGATGTGTCTGTGCAGGCGCGCCTTCTCGACCTTCTGCGCGGCCTTGTCAGCGATCTCGGCCTTTCGGTTGTCATCGTGACCCACGATCTAGCAGTGGCGCGTCTTCTGTCCCATCGCATCATGGTCATGAAAGACGGCCATATTGTCGAACAGGGCCTGACCGACCGCGTGCTGGACGATCCGCAGGCGCCATATACGCAGCTACTCGTGTCGTCAATTCTGCAGGTTTAGTAAACTAAAACAGATATTTGTAGCATGTTGTCCCTAAATTAGCCGAACTTCATGCGCGAGGTGAAAAATGTCTATGTTGCAAACATCAACCCCGCTCGCCGTCACCGATGTCACGAAAACCTTCGTCATGCATCTTCAAGGCGGCATCGAACTTCCGGTCGTTCGCGGCGTGAATTTCGAACTCCATGCCGGTGAATGCGCCGTGCTTGGTGGCCCTTCGGGCGCGGGCAAAAGCTCGATCCTGAAAATGGTCTACGGTAATTATGCGGTCAATGGCGGTTCAATCCTGATCCGTCATGCCGACGCGGTTGTCGATCTTGCCACCGCCGATCCGCGTGAAGTGCTGGCGGTGCGTCGTGACACGATTGGCTATGTCAGCCAGTTTCTGCGCACGCTGCCACGCGTTGCGGCAATCGATGTGGTTGCCGAACCGCTGGTTGCGCGCGGCGTTGATCGTGAAGCGGCGCTGAATCGCGCGCGCGAACTTCTGGCGCAGCTCAATCTGCCCGAACGGCTGTGGGCCTTGCCGCCGGCGACCTTCTCCGGCGGTGAACAGCAGCGCGTGAACATCGCGCGCGGTTTCATCACGGATCATCCGGTGTTGCTGCTTGATGAGCCTACCGCCTCGCTCGATGCGAAGAACCGTGCGGTCGTGGTCGATCTCATCAAGGCCAAGAAGGAGCAGGGCGTCGCCATGCTCGGCATTTTCCACGATGAAGACGTGCGCACGGAAGTTGCCGACCGGATTATCGACGTGACGGCTTTCTCTCCGAGGGGGCTGGCATGACCAAACTCTCGGTGGAGCCGCTGGTGCAAGGAACCGCTATCGTCAGCGGTTGCACACTTGGTCGCTATACGGAGATTGGTGAGCGCAGCCGCGTTTCGGAAACCGTGCTGGGCGACTATTCCTATCTCGGCGTCGATTGCGAAATCTGGTGCGCGGAGATCGGCAAGTTTTCCAATATCGCAAGCCATGTGCGCATCAACGCCACCAACCATCCGACATGGCGTCCGACGCTGCATCATTTCACCTATCGTGCCGGTGATTACTGGCCGGAGGAAAAGGATGAGACGGAGTTTTTCGAGTGGCGTCGCGGCAATGCGGTGAAGATCGGTCACGACACTTGGCTCGGCCATGGCTCCACCATCTTGCCGGGTGTGACGGTTGGCAATGGTGCCGTTGTCGGTGCTGGTGCGGTGGTGAGCAAGGATGTGGCCCCCTATACGATCGTGGGCGGTGTGCCTGCGCACCTCATTCGTGAGCGCTTCGATGCAGCGACCGGTAATCGTCTGGATCGATTGGCCTGGTGGGACTGGAACCATGAGCGTCTGCGCGAAGCGCTCGATGATTTCCGTGCGCTCGATATCGAAGCTTTCCTCTCGAAATATGAAACACCCGCCAATGCAAATGCGGTGATGAAAGAGCTATCCAATGGCTAATGAAATCGTTCTGAAAAATGCGCAGATCGTACTCGCTGACGAGATTGTTTCCGGTTCAATCCTGATCCGTGACGGCAAAATCGCAGCCATCGATCAAGGCAATGCCAATGGCGGCGATGACATGGATGGCGATTATGTCATTCCGGGTCTGATCGAGCTGCACACGGATCAGCTGGAAAGCCATTATGCGCCGCGTCCGAAAGTGCGCTGGAATGTCGATGCAGCGGTTCAGGCGCATGATGCGCAGGTCGCAGCGTCCGGCATCACGACGGTTTTCGATGCGATGCGCGTCGGCACGGACTATGACCGCGACTTCGTGGGCACGGATATGCGGATGCTTGCGGATGCCATCGAAAGCGGTGTTCGCGAGAATCGCCTACGTGCCGACCACTTCCTGCATCTGCGCTGTGAAGTTTCCTCAGCGGACTGCCTTGAGACATTCGAGCTTTTCGCAGGTGACGACCGCGTAAAACTTGCTTCGCTGATGGATCATGCGCCTGGCCAGCGTCAATTCGTTGATCTTGAGACCTATCGCACCTATTACATGCGCAAGATGAAGCTCACGGATGAGGAGTTCCGGGTGCATTGTGAAAAGCGCATGGCGGATTCGGACGCCTATTCGGCCAAACATCGCCGCGCCATTGCGGAACTGGCAGCAGCGCGCAGCATCGTTCTGGCCAGCCATGATGATGCGACCAGCGCGCATGTCGATGAATCACTCGACCACGGTGTGCGGATCGCCGAATTTCCGACCACGATAGAAGCCGCCAATGCCTCGAAAGGTGCAGGGCTTTCCATTCTGATGGGCGCGCCGAACATCGTTCGCGGCGGCTCGCATTCCGGCAACATCGCCGCGCGCGATCTGGTGGACAATGGCAGCCTCGACATCCTGTCGTCGGATTATATTCCGTTCAGCCTTATTCAGTCGGCATTCGGTCTGGCTTCCGGCGAACGCCCGATTGCGTTGCCGGATGCGATCCGACTTGTAACCAAGAATCCTGCTGACGCGATGGCTATGGATGATCGCGGCGAGATCGCTATTGGAAAGCGAGCCGACCTGGTTCGCGTGCGTCCGAAAGGTGCAATTCCGGTTGTCCGCACTGTCTGGCGCGAAGGCGAGCGGGTGCTTTGATGCAGATGCAATCCGATATGCCGAAAGGCTGTTTCGTTGCCGTCGTCGGCCCCAGCGGGGCCGGCAAGGACACGATCATGGATGCGGCGCGTGTGGCTCTTGCGGGCGACACGCGTTTTCATTTCGTACGCCGTATCATCACGCGTCCGCAAATGCCGGGAACGGAAGATCATGACAGTCTGGATGAAGCGAGCTTTGCAAAGTCGGCAGGTGAGGGCGCTTTCGCCCTGCACTGGCAGGCGCATGGTCTGAGCTATGGATTGCCGAAATCGCTCGAGGATGAAATCGCTGACGGTACGGTGGTGATCGCCAATGTCTCGCGTCGGGTCTTGAGCGATATCCGCAGGCTCTACACGTCGCGCTCAGTGGTGATGATAACGGCCCGACCGGACGTTCTGGCAGAACGGCTTGCCTTACGCGGTCGCGAAAGCCGGGAGGAAATCGCGGCGCGGCTTAAGCGCGAAGTGAGCTTCGATGACGGTGCCGGGGATGTTGTCACAATTGACAATTCCGGCAATGTCAGTGCGTCCACAGAGTCTTTCCTTCAACATTTGAAGGAAATAACTGTAAAAACAGTCGCTTAAATAAATTCTCTATAGCGATGTGTAAATTTACACAAACGTCATTATGCTTTCATCGCAGTGTCATGGAAGCAATTCAGATTAAGCATGAATGGAGACGAATTCATGCTTCAACTGAAAAACATAACGCGCCGCTATAATGACAAGGTGGCGGTTTCGGGCGTGGACCTCGAAATCGAACCGGGCACGTTTGTGGGAATTATCGGGCGCTCAGGCGCGGGCAAATCGACGCTTCTGCGCATGATCAATCGCCTTGTCGAGCCTTCAGAGGGAACCATTCACTGGGATGGCCGCGACGTTACCGGGCTGAAAGGCTCAGGCCTGCGGGACTGGCGCGCGCAATGCGCCATGATTTTCCAGCATTTCAATCTGGTCGACCGTCTGGATGTCCTGACCAACGTCCTGATGGGGCGCCTGAACTATGTTTCGACGCCCAAGTCGCTCCTGCGCATCTGGAGCGATGAAGAACGTCTGATCGCGCTTTCCGCCTTGCAGCAGTTCGACATTGCGCATCTTGCAGCGCATCGCGCCGATGAACTTTCGGGTGGCCAGCAGCAGCGTGTGGCGATTGCCCGCGCTCTGGTTCAGCAACCCCGCATTATTCTCGCAGACGAGCCGATTGCATCGCTCGATCCGCGCAACACCCGCAGCGTCATGGACGCTCTGCGTCGCATCAATCGCGAATATGGCATTACGGTTCTTTGCAATCTGCACTCGCTCGATATTGCGCGCAGCTATTGCGACCGTCTCGTCGGTATGTCGGCTGGCAAGATCGTATTCCGCGGCACACCGTCAATGCTGACCGAAATGGCGGCGCGAGACCTTTACGGCATGGAAGCTGCTGACGTCATCGATGCAGATGAGCAGGACGAAACAATGCCAATGCCGGTTCCGCAGTCGGCCGAAGCCGTTCTGCGCCAGCTTTCCGCCTGAGCGCACAAAGCTCCGGAAAAAAACACGCTCCAAACTCAGGATTAACAGGAGATACCTATGCT
The DNA here is from genome assembly GCF_041929965.1 of Brucella oryzae. Lineage (NCBI taxonomy): Bacteria > Pseudomonadati > Pseudomonadota > Alphaproteobacteria > Hyphomicrobiales > Brucellaceae > Brucella > Brucella oryzae. The sequence continues at coordinate 9,505 of NZ_JBHEEO010000008.1, forward strand.
TAACCGTAGAAACTTTCTGGCGGCTGCTGCGCTTACCGCAACGCTGACCATGCCAATGATGGCCTCCACCGCTCAGGCTGCCGACTGGAGCAAGGATTATCCGGAAATCGTTCTGGGTGTGATTCCAGCCGAAAACGCCTCGACCACTTCTGACCGTTATGCGCCTCTGGCCGCCTATCTCGGCAAGGAACTTGGCACCAAGGTCACGCTGCGCGTCGCCAACGACTATGCCGCTGTCATCGAAGGCCAGCGCGCCGGTAACATCCAGATCGCATTCTATGGCCCGGCTTCCTACTCCCGTGCCGTGATGACCGGCGTTGAAACCACGCCACTTGTCAACCAGCGCCATGACACCGGCGTCAACGGCTATTACTCGGTTGTTTATGTGCGCGCCGACAGCCCGTACAAGACCATGGAAGACCTCAAGGGCAAGACCATTGCTCTCGTCGATCCGAACTCGACCTCGGGCAACAACGCCCCGCGCTTCTTCCTCAACCGCGAAGGCTATAGCGTCGATACGTTCTTCGGTAAGAACTTCTTCGCTGGCAGTCATGAAAACGCCGTGCTCGCTCTCGCGCAGGGTACCGCTGATGCCGCTGCGAATTCCTGGAACTCGGAAGACGATTCCAACCTGACCCGCATGGTCAGCCGCGGCGTTCTGAAAGATGCCAACGGCAAGGCAATGACGAAGGACGATTTCCGCATCATCTTCAAGTCGGACTTCCTTCCTGAAGGCCCATTCGCTGTTCTCAGCACCCTGCCGGACCAGTTGAAGGCCGATATCAAGCAGGCTTTCCTCGACATGCCGAAGAAGGACAAGGCCGGCTTTGACGCGCTTTCCGACGGTAAGGATCAGGAATTTGTAGCGACCGAAGCCAAGGATTATGAGCCGATCATCGAGATGCTCAAGTTCAACGACAAGGCTCGCAAGTCCTGATCCGTGAGAAATTGAAGTGCCCGGAACCTAACCCGTTCCGGGCATTTTCATAGGAAAGATTGCATGACGATATCCTCACTTGACGGCAGTGGAGCAAAAAGCCTGCTTGCCGATTATCGCAGGGAGGTCGGCAAACGGCGTCTCTACGGTATCGCGCTTCTTCTCGCGCTTGTCGTTGTCGCCATTGCTGCCTCCGTCGTTGCCGATGTTCGGCCGGGCACGCTGGTCGAAAATCTCTTTCGCTTTACAAGCTATCTCGGTCGTATTCTGCCGGATCTGACCATTGCCAATTTCCGGGGCGACCTTGCTGCCTGGTATTGGAACCTCGGCGGCTGGCTCAAGATGCTGTTTGAGACGCTGCTGATCGCCTATCTGGCTACCCTGATCGGGGCAGCCGTTGCTTTCGCCGCGTCATTTGCGGCTTCATCCAATATGGCTCCCAATTCGACGGTGCGTTTCATTGTTCGTCGCGGGCTGGAGCTGCTGCGTACGGTTCCTGAAATCGTCTTCGCGCTGCTTTTCGTTATCGCTTTCGGGCTTGGACCGATGGCCGGTGTGCTGGCGCTGATGCTTCACACAACAGGTGCGCTGGGCAAGCTGTTCTCCGAAGTGGTCGAGAACATCGATATGCGTCCGGTGGAGGGTATCCGCGCCTCGGGCGGCTCCGGCCTGCAGGTCATTCGCTTTGCCGTGCTTCCGCAAGTGGCTGCGAATTTCGCTTCCTACGGCCTGCTGCGCTTTGAAATCAATGTGCGCGGCGCTTCCGTCATGGGCTTTGTCGGGGCAGGTGGCATCGGGCAGGAACTGCTCACCTCCATCCGCCAGTTCTATTACAGCGATGTCAGCGCCATCCTGCTTCTGATTATCGTGACCATTGTTGTCATCGATCTCATTACGCAGCGCATTCGTCACGCATTGCTTGGCCGTATTGGTTGAGGAGCATGATCCCGAAAAGTGGGAACCGCCTACGCGGGGAAATTAGTCCACTGGACTAATTTCTAATCCCGCTTCGATCAGAAAAAGATCATGCTCAAACAGAAGAGAGAATTATGACCGATATTGCACAAAGTCTCTCCCGCGAGGCACACGCGCACGAAAAGGAACTCCGGGCGGAACATGCCGAATTGTTCGGCAATGGGCGCACTTGGCGCAATCTGGCGATTTTAAGCGTAGCTCTTATCGCTTCGGTCTGGTTCGCCTTCTACTGGCTCGATTTTTCGCTGCTGCGCATTCTGAACGGTCTCGGTCGCCTTGGCGATTTCGCCTTGATGATGATGCCGCCATCGTCCGGCGGACGTTTCAACCTTTATCTGTGGTCGATGATGGAAACGCTGGCAATCGCCTATCTCGGCACATTGCTGGCGGCAATCCTCGCCTTTCCGTTCGGTTTTCTGGCGGCGAAGAACATTATCCCGAATGTCTTCCTGCATTTCGGCATTCGCCGCTTCCTCGACACCATTCGCGGCGTCGATACGCTGATATGGGCGCTGATCTGGGTGTCGGTGGTGGGGCTTGGACCGTTCGCCGGTATTCTCGCCATCGCCTGCTCGGATTTCGGGGCATTCGGCAAGCTTTTCTCCGAAGCCATTGAAGGGGCTGACAAGAAGCCGGTCGAAGGTGTGGTGTCATCGGGCGGCGGCAGGCTGCACGGTTATCGCTTCGGCGTGCTGCCGCAGGTTCTGCCGCTGATCGGCAGTCAGGTGCTTTACTTCTTCGAGTCGAATACCCGCTCGGCCACCATCATCGGCATTGTCGGGGCAGGCGGCATTGGCGCGCATCTGGCAGAACAGATCAAGGTCCTGAACCTTCAGGATGTTTCCTTCCTGATTATCATGATCCTGATCGCCGTCGCCGTCATCGACTGGTTCTCGTCCAAGCTTCGTCACGCCATGATCGGCAAGAAGGCGCAGAAATCGGCTTAACCGTTGATGAGTGTCTTGATGCCGTCGGCAACGAACTGAACGGCAAGCGCTGCCAGAATGACGCCGAGAAGGCGGGTCAGGATGGAACGACCGGTTTCGCCAAGGAACCGGTCGACGCGCTCCGCCAGCAGCAACACGAGATAGGTAATCAGCAGGCAGACGAAGATAACGCCAAGCAGCGCCAAACGCGGTCCGACACCGTGGAATGAGTCCGACGTCAGCACGATAGCCGAAATCGCGCCCGGACCGGCGATCAGCGGAATAGCGAGCGGGAAGGCGGCTATATTGCGGATATGGTCCTTGGTGATGGCGACCTCCGCGCTCTTTTCCTTGCGCTCCGTTCGCTTCTCGAAAATCATTTCAAAAGCGATCCAGAACAGGAGAAGACCACCGGCAACGCGGAACGCGCCAATGGTAATGCCGAACATGCCGAGGATCTGCGCGCCCGCAATCGCAAAGAGCGCCATCACGATGAAGCCGATGATCGAGGCGCGAAGCGCCACCTGTCCGCGGTGGTGCCGCTCCATGCCGGGCGTCAGGGCCAGAAACAATGGCGCCAGCCCGGGCGGATCGATTGTGACAAGCAGGGTGACGAACGCGCTGAAAACCGTATCGTAGAAACCCATACTGCAAGCGCCCTTCTTGTTGGCATGTTATGCTCGATCGGATACAGGAATTGTAGACGATCGACGGCACATGGTCGACGCAAAGCGCAATGACGGGCAACATCATTGCTCAATCTTTATGTGAATATCTTTTAAGTCATTGAATTGACAAACGGAAATAGGCCGCCGAAACGGTCGCGAAATTGGCGTTTTTTGCTGGTTTCCGTTATAAAGTGACTTTATCGATTCTGTTGAGAAAGAAATCTGAATAGTGTCAGATCAAACGCCTCCACCCGGTTCCGACGATATGAATGGTGGCCCAAACGGCGGCCCTAGCGGTATCGAACCGATTTCCATTATCGAGGAGATGCAGCGCTCCTATCTCGATTACGCGATGAGCGTTATCGTGAGCCGTGCGCTGCCCGATGTGCGCGACGGCCTGAAGCCCGTGCATCGCCGCATTCTCCACGCCATGAACGAGATGAACCTCGCCTACAACCGCCCCTACCGTAAGTCGGCGGGTGTGGTCGGTGAGGTCATGGGTAAGTATCACCCGCATGGCGACTCTTCCATTTACGATGCCCTCGTGCGTATGGCGCAGGATTTCTCCATGCGCGATCCGCTGGTCGACGGGCAGGGCAATTTCGGCTCCATCGACGGCGATCCGCCGGCAGCGATGCGTTACACCGAATGCCGTCTGGAAAAGCTTACCGAATCCATCCTGTCGGATATCGACAAGGATACGGTCGACTTCCAGGACAATTATGACGGTCGCGAGCAGGAACCTGTGGTTATGCCTGCGCGCTTCCCGAACCTGCTTGTCAACGGTTCGGGCGGTATCGCCGTCGGCATGGCGACGAATATCCCGCCACACAATCTCGGAGAAGTCATCGACGGCTGCATTGCGCTAATCGACAATCCGGCTATCGAGCTTGCCGAACTGATGGAAATCATTCCGGGTCCGGATTTCCCGACCGGCGGCATCATCCTCGGACGCGCAGGCATCAATTCCGCCTATACGACCGGCCGCGGTTCAGTGGTCATGCGCGGACGCGCCACCATCGAGCCGATGCGCGGCGACCGCGAAGCCATCATAATCACCGAGATCCCGTATCAGGTGAACAAGGCTTCGATGATCGAGAAGATGGCCGAACTGGTGCGCGACAAGCGCATCGAAGGCATTTCCGATCTGCGCGACGAATCCGACCGCGAAGGTTATCGCGTCGTGGTGGAACTCAAGCGCGATGCCGTTGCCGATGTCGTGCTGAACCAGCTTTACCGCTATACGCCGCTGCAGACCTCGTTCGGCTGCAACATGGTGGCGCTGAATGGCGGCAAGCCGGAACAGCTCAATCTGCTCGATATGCTGCGCGCCTTCGTCGTCTTCCGTGAGGAAGTGGTGACGCGCCGCACAAAATTCCTGCTCAACAAGGCGCGCGACCGCGCGCATGTGTTGGTCGGCCTTGCGATTGCCGTCGCCAATATCGATGAGGTGATCGCACTCATTCGCCGTGCGCCCGATCCGACGACCGCGCGTGAACAGTTGATGGAGCGCCGCTGGCCTGCCGCCGATGTCGCACCGCTGATCCGTTTGATCGACGATCCGCGCCACACCATCAATGAAGACAACACCTACAACCTTTCCGAAGAACAGGCCCGTGCCATTCTCGATCTGCGTCTCCAGCGCCTGACCGCGCTCGGTCGCGACGAAGTAGCAGACGAACTGAACAAAATCGGCGAGGAAATCCGCGATTATCTCGACATCCTCTCGTCGCGCCTGCGCGTGATGACGATCGTCAAGGACGAGATGATTGCGGTTCGCGACGAGTTCGCAACGCCACGCCGCACCGAAATCGGTTTCGGCGGCGCTGAAATGGACGACGAAGACCTGATCGCCCGCGAAGACATGGTCGTCACCGTCAGCCATGCAGGCTATATCAAGCGCGTTCCGCTAACGACCTACCGTGCGCAGCGCCGTGGCGGCAAGGGTCGCTCCGGCATGGCGACGAAGGATGAGGATTTCGTAACCCGCCTGTTCGTCGCCAATACGCATACGCCGGTTCTGTTCTTCTCCTCGCGTGGCATTGTCTACAAGGAGAAGGTCTGGCGCCTGCCGGTTGGCACGCCGCAGTCGCGTGGCAAGGCGCTCATCAACATGCTGCCTTTGCAGCAGGGTGAACGCATCACCACCATCATGCCGCTGCCGGAGGATGAAGAATCCTGGGCAAACCTCGACGTCATGTTCTCGACCACGCGCGGTACGGTTCGCCGTAACAAGCTGTCGGACTTCGTTCAGGTCAACCGTAACGGCAAGATCGCGATGAAGCTCGACGACGAGGGCGATGAAATCCTCTCGGTCGATACCTGTACGGAATTCGACGACGTGCTTCTGACCTGTGCCGGCGGCCAGTGCATCCGCTTCCCCGTCACCGATGTGCGCGTCTTTGCGGGCCGCAACTCGATTGGTGTGCGTGGCATCAATCTGGCCGATGGCGACAAGGTCATCTCCATGGCGATCCTGCATCACGTCGATGCCGATGCGTCCGAGCGTGCCGCCTATCTCAAGCGTTCGATCGCCGAGCGCCGGGCGCAAGGGGCGGATGATGCGGATGATATCGTGGTCGTCGGTGAGGAAGTCGGAACCGAAACCGAGCTCAACGATGAACGCTATCAGGAACTGAAAGCGCGCGAAGAAACCGTGCTGACGGTCAGCGAATACGGTTACGGCAAGCGCTCGTCGTCCTACGAGTTCCGCGTTTCGGGCCGTGGCGGCAAGGGCATCCGCGCCACCGATACGTCGAAGACCGACGAAATCGGCAAGCTGGTCGCCCTGTTCCCGGTCGAGGCGAGCGACCAGATCCTGCTCGTTTCCGATGGCGGACAGCTCATCCGCGTGCCTGTTGACGGTATTCGCATTGCCGGGCGCTCCACCAAGGGCGTCACGATCTTCAACACGGCGGACGGCGAGAAGGTCGTCTCGGTCGAACGCATATCCGAAGCCGATAGCGACGAAGAGAACGGCAATGGCGGCGAGGCAGCTTCCGAAGGCGAAACGCCGGGTGCCGACACCGAGGAATGATCAAGGAGCCGGACTCTTTGTTCTGAACAATGAAAAAGGCCGATGGCGGGAACCATCGGCCTTTTTCAGATGCCAAGACTGGAGGAATTGGCGATCACACAAACTCTTTGCCAGCAAGCTCCAACGCTGTTGCGTGAACTCGGCTGGTAATATTCAGCGCGAACGCATGTTGCGCAAGCTATTGATGTCAAATGCCACCTGACGCACGCGCTGACGCTTTGCTTCATTCTCTTCGAGAAGCAGTATGATTGCCGATGCAGCCATTGCGACCATCATGGATAATGCCAGAAGAAAGATCATCATCGTGTTATCCTTTCGACATACATACGCTTCAGAAGCGAAAAGGTTGCACCAAACTTGCACCTATCTTGGTAAATCGGTTGTGAACTTGTCGTGAAATCGCTGTTCATATCGCGTTCATCTGTTTTCTTGGTTTCTGTTTTCTTATCGCAGTGGTTCTTGTTGAAAATCTGTTCAGAAAAGGCTAGCTGGAAGAAATGACGATCGCGATCTATGCGGGCTCCTTCGACCCGGTGACAAACGGCCATATGGATGTCCTCAAAGGTGCCCTGCGCCTTGCCGACGAGGTTATTGTCGCAATCGGCGTTCATCCCGGCAAAAAACCTCTCTTCACCTTCGAGGAGCGTGTGGCGCTCATCGGTGGAAGCTCCAAGGCTATATTGGGCAAAGATGCAGGTCGGGTTTCGGTCATTTCCTTCGACGGGCTGGTCATCGATGCGGCACGCAAGCATGCCGCACAATTGATGGTGCGCGGTTTGCGCGACGGCACCGATCTCGACTATGAAATGCAGATGGCAGGCATGAACGGCACCATGGCACCGGAATTGCAGACCGTGTTCCTCCCGGCGGACCCGGCAGTGCGCACGATTACCGCCACATTGGTTCGCCAGATTGCCTCCATGGGCGGCGATATAAAGCCCTTCGTTCCTGCAGCTGTTGCCGCTGCCTTGAACGCCAAATTCAAATCCTGACCACAGGGAGTTTTTCGATCATGTCTTTCATTCGTTCAGCGGTTGCTGCCGTTGCATTTTTTGCGCTGTCGCAAGGGGCGGTCCAGACGGCTTTCGCCGCCAATGCCGAGAACACCATGGTTCTCAAGCTGAAGGACGGCGACGTTGCCATCCAGCTTCGCCCCGACCTCGCACCGAAGCATGTGGCACAGATCGAAAAACTGGTGCGCGACGGCGCCTATAACGGCGTTGCATTCCACCGCGTCATCCCAGGATTCATGGCACAGACCGGCGATGTGAAGTTCGGTAACATGGACAAGGGTTTCAATGCGTCTCGCGTGGGCACTGGCGGTTCCGACTATCCGGATATTCCGGCAGAATTTTCCAAGGAACCCTTCGTGCGCGGCACGGTCGGCATGGCCCGCAGCCAGAACCCCAATTCGGCCAATTCGCAATTCTTCATCATGTTTGCGGACGGCGCGTTCCTTAACGGCCAATATACTGTGGTCGGCAAGGTTGTCAGCGGCATGGATGTCGTCGACAAGATAAAGAAGGGTAGCGAAGCCGATAATGGCGCCGTGGAAAACCCTGACAAGATCATCAAGGCCACGCTTCAGGCCGACAAGAAGTAAAATACAAGGAGAGGCCCAATGGCTTACAAAGACCCTGAAAACACGCTCGTTCTTGAAACCACCAAGGGCAATGTCGTTCTCGAACTCTACCCCGACCTCGCGCCGGATCATGTTGCACGCGTCAAGGAACTGGCTCGCGAAGGCGCTTATGACGGCGTCGTGTTCCACCGCGTGATCGACGGCTTCATGGCGCAGACCGGCGACGTCAAGTTCGGCAAGACCGGCGGCGCTCATTTCAATGGCTCGCGCGCTGGCATGGGCGGTTCGGACAAGCCGGACCTGAAGGCTGAGTTCTCCAACACGCCGCACAAGCGCGGTACGGCTTCAATGGCACGTTCGGCCAACCCGAATTCGGCCAATTCGCAGTTCTTCATCTGCTTTGCCGACGCTCCGTGGCTCGACCGCCAGTACAGCGTCTGGGGCCAGGTCATCGAAGGCATGGACAATGTCGACAAGATCAAGCGCGGTGAGCCTGTATCCGATCCGGACACGATCGTGACGGCCCGCATCGCTGCCGACATCTGATCCTGCCGATTCCATTGAGAAATTACGGCTCCGGTTCATGCCGGGGCCGTAATTTGTTTACCACATTTCCGAACGCAAAACCGCTTCGCACTTTTGCTGGAAATGCTTTAGAGGTTCATAATGCGTGTTGATCTTTTCGATTTCGATTTGCCGGAAGAGAGCATTGCTCTGCGTCCAGTAGAGCCGCGTGACCATGCGAGGCTGCTGCGTGTCCGCCCCGGCCAGCCATTCGAGGATCGACAGGTGTTCGAGCTGCCTGATCTGTTACAGCCGGGCGATGCCCTTGTTTTCAATGATACCAAGGTAATACCGGCGCAGCTTGAAGGCATGCGCGAGCGCGACGGCAATATTTCGCAGGTCAGCGCAACACTGCATATGCGCACCGGACCTGATCGCTGGAAAGCATTCCTGCGTCCAGGAAAGCGCGTGAAGGAAGGCGACCGTATTCGTTTCGGTCATTCCGGTTCTAGCTGCTTCCTTGGCACGCTTGATGCCACCGTGACAGAAAAGGGCGATGCAGGCGAAGCGCTTCTTGTGTTCGACCTTTCCGGTGCCATACTGGACGAAGCCATCGCCTCGGTCGGACACATTCCGCTGCCACCCTATATCGCTTCGAAGCGGGCTGAAGACGAGCGTGATCGCAAGGATTACCAGACGGTTTACGCGCGTGAAGAAGGCGCTGTCGCGGCTCCCACTGCCGGATTGCATTTCACGCCTGACCTTCTTGAAAGAATCAAGGCGAAAGGGGTTGAAGAACATTTCGTAACGCTGCATGTGGGGGCAGGGACGTTCTTGCCGGTCAAGGCCGATGACACCACCGACCACAAGATGCATTCGGAAATCGGATATGTGTCGCAGCGAACTGCCAATGCGCTCAATGCTGTGCATGAGCGAGGCGGCAGGATCATCTGTGTCGGTACGACATCGCTGCGCCTCATCGAAAGTGCGGCGGGCGAGGATGGCATCATCCGTCCATGGGCAGGCCCGACCGATATTTTCATCACGCCCGGCTACCGCTTCCGGGCCGTCGATCTTCTCATGACCAATTTTCATCTGCCGCGCTCGACGCTGTTCATGCTGGTATCGGCCTTCAGCGGCTTCGAGACGATGCGCGCCGCCTATGACCATGCCATCAGCAACGGCTATCGCTTCTATTCCTATGGTGATGGCAGCTTGCTTGAGCGAGCCGACAAAGCTAAAGACCCCGCATGACAACAGAAAATTTTGAATTCAAGGTGCTGGCTACCGATGGCGCGGCGCGTCAGGGCGAGATTTCCATGCCGCGCGGCGTGGTGCGCACGCCTGCCTTCATGCCGGTCGGTACAGCTGGCACGGTCAAGGCCATGTATATGGACCAGGTGAAAGAACTTGGCGCAGATATCATCCTTGGCAATACCTATCACCTGATGCTGCGGCCGGGCGCCGAACGCGTGGCCCGACTGGGCGGCCTGCACGAATTCGGTGGCTGGCAAGGCCCGATCCTGACCGATTCCGGCGGATTTCAGGTCATGTCGCTCGCGCAGTTGCGCAAGCTGAACGAGCATGGCGTGACCTTCCGTTCGCATATCGACGGCAAGCCTTATGAAATGACGCCGGAACGTTCCATCGAGATTCAGGGGCTGCTCGATAGCGATATCCAGATGCAGCTTGATGAATGCGTGGCGCTGCCGTCGCCGGAAAAGAACACCGAGCGCGCCATGGAACTGTCGCTGCGCTGGGCCGAGCGCTGCAAGGTCGCTTTCGGCAACCAGCCGGGCAAGGCGATGTTCGGCATCGTGCAGGGCGGCGACGTCGCACGGCTGCGCGAGAAATCGGCGGAAGCGCTGAAAGCGATGGACCTCAAGGGGTATTCCGTCGGTGGGCTTGCGGTCGGCGAGCCGCAGCAGGTCATGCTCGACATGCTGGAAGTGGTCTGCCCGATCCTGCCTTCGGAAAAGCCGCGCTATCTGATGGGCGTCGGCACGCCAGACGATATTTTGAAGTCGGTAGCACGCGGGATCGACATGTTCGATTGCGTGATGCCGACGCGTGCTGGCCGACATGGCCTGGCCTTCACGCGGTTCGGCAAGGTGAACCTGCGCAATGCGCGCCATGCAGACGATCATCGTCCGCTCGATCCGGAATCGGATTGCCCGGCGTCACGCGACTATAGCCGCGCCTATCTGCATCATCTGGTGAAGTCCGGTGAAGCGCTTGGCGCAATGCTGCTGACCTGGAACAATCTCGCCTATTATCAATATCTGATGAAGGGCATCCGTGCTTCGATTGCCGATGGGCGGTTCAATGATTTTGCCGCTGAAACCTCGGAAGGATGGGCGAGGGGCGATATAGCCCCGCTCTGATTCGCAAACTGCCAGAATGAAGGGCGCCCGGCGTCCTTTTTCATTATAGCTGTCAGTTTTCTGTCAGCATGTCTTCCAAACGGACGAGAACAGCGCGCTGTTCCTCATCATTCAGAATTTCACATTCCATCAGTTTGGAGCATTCGAGACCCGCGACGGCCAGATAGACGATCAGCGCCGTATCGGAATCGGTTGTGTCCTTGATCATGCGGTCGAGAAAAGTCCTGTGATATTGCCGAACCGGCACCATGAAGCCGGGGTCTTCGGCAAGCGCGGCCAGAACGCCGCAAGCGGGCGGCTCATCGTCGGCCTGAACCCGGTAAACATCGAGGAAAGCCCGCGCCACACGATTTTTGTCACCTTTCTGGAGTGTTTCCTGAACCTCCATAGCGTGTTCGTGTTCTTTCATATATTCTTCGACCACCGCTTCGAGCAGTTTGGCCTTTGTCGGAAAAGAATAAAGCAATCCGCCTTTTGAAAGCCCCGCACGGGCTGCTACAGCATCGAGAGAGAGATGAGCGGGTCCGATCTCACGGGCAAGCTCGGTAGCAGCGCGCAAAATACGTTCACGCGACGAGACCTTCTTTTTTGTTAGCAATTTACTGGTGTCTCCTGACAGTTCGTATGTTGACAATACCGTCCAGACGGTACAGTTATTCGCCACTTTCATTCAAGTAAAATACGCGCGACCTTTGCGTGAATGCGAAAGAAGGCGCCGCGGTCAATCCCCCAACCCTGATCGATCAGGGAGCCATCTGGAGTGCATCCGCAATGATCAAGCGCCTTATTCTGGCAATAATATTCCTCGTGATCGTCGTTGGAGGCCTTGTTGGCTTTAACCTGTTCCGATCACAGGCCATCAAAGACTTTTTCGCAAATATGCAGCAGCCCGCCCAGACGGTTTCGACCGTTACCGTGGAGCCGGGCGTCTGGAAGCCGGGTGTGGAAGCCATCGGCACGGCCAATGCGCTCAACGGCGTCGATCTGACCGTGCAGCTTGACGGTCTCGTGGAGAAAATCAACTTCAAGGCCAATCAGGAAGTCAAGGAAGGCGACGTCTTGCTGCAAATGGAAAACAGCATCCAGAAGGCTGACCTTGCAGCCGCAGAAGCCGAAGCTGTTCTTGCCCAGCAGAACCTGAAGCGTGCCGATACACTGCGCACGCGCGGCGTCGGCGCTGTGTCGAATGTCGATACGACAGCTTCGGCTGCCGATGCTGCAAACGCGCGCGTTGAAAAAATGCGTGCAACGCTGGCGCAGAAGTCCGTCAAGGCTCCATTCTCCGGCGTTATCGGCATTTCCAAGGTCGATCTGGGCCAGTATCTGACCCCCGGCACGATCATCGCCACGCTGCAGAACACTGACGTGATGCGTATCGACTTCACCGTTCCCGAACAGTCGCTGTCATCGATGAAGCTCGGACAGACCGTCAAGGTCGGCTCAAGCGCGGATGCGCTCGACTTCACCGGCACGATTGTCGGTATCGACCCGAAGATTGATCCTGCGACCCGTCTCGTCTCGGTGCGGGCCGAAGTGCAGAACCCGGATCACAAGCTGACACCGGGCCAGTTTGTGCAGGTTCGCGTCGAACTGCCGGAAGAAGAGAATGTCATCGCTCTTCCGCAGACTACGATCATCTCCAGCCTTTATGGCGACTACGTCTATGCGGTTCGTCCGGAACAGAAGCAGGAAGGCGCGAAGGCTGCCGAAGGCGAAAACGCCGCCAAGGCTCCTGCAGCCGATGCTAAGCCGGAAGAAGGCCAGAAGCAGGTCGCGCAGCAGGTCTTCATCAAGCTTGGACGCCGTTATTCCGGTCTTGTCGAAGTGACGAGCGGTCTCAAGGCTGGCGACATCATCATCACGGCAGGCCAGAACCGGCTTTCGCCCGGTGTTCCGGTGAAAATCGACAACACCGTCAATCCGATTCCAGCCGGCCAACCGGCTGACAAGCAATAGGCGATCCCGATGAGCTTTTCCGATATTTTCATCCGGCGCCCCGTGCTTGCCACGGTGGTCGCCCTCATGATCATTCTATTGGGCCTTCAGGGTATTGCGCAGCTGACGGTGCGCGAATATCCGAAGGTCGACGAAACCGTCATCACGGTCACGACGAACTATGCCGGTGCGAGTGCCGATCTCATTCAGGGCTTCATCACCGCACCGATCGCCGAAGCGGTCGCAACCACTGAAAACATCGACTATGTGACCTCTTCGAGCCGTCCGTCGTCGAGCACCGTGACCGTGCAGATGAAGCTCGGCGCAAATCCTGATGCGGCGCTGACGGAAGTGATCGCCAAGGTCAATCAGGTTCGCGGCGACCTGCCGGACGAATCCGACGACCCGGTCATCGTCAAGGGAACGGGCCAGAACTTCGCTACCATGTATCTGGCAGCGCAGAACCCGAACATGACGAGCGAACAGATCACCGAATATCTGGAGCGCGTTATCCAGCCGCGCATGTCCACCATTCAGGGCGTTGCGAAGGCTGAAATTCTCGGCGGTCAGGTCTATTCGATGCGCGTCTGGCTCGACCCGATCCAGCTTGCGGCCCGCCAGATCACGGCGCCGGAAGTTCTGGCGGCAATCAAAGCCTCCAACTTCCTGTCGGCGCCCGGCACGACGAAGAACGAATATGTCGCGTCTTCGATCACGCTGAAGTCAACTTTGCAGACCCCGGAAGCCTTCGGCGCCATGCCGATCAAGGCTTCGGGTGACGATGTCGTTCGTCTGCGTGACGTGGCGCGGGTGGAACTGGCGGCGAAAAGCACGGACACCATCGTTTCGTTCAATGGTTCGGCCGGTACGTTCCTTGGCGTCTTCCCGACACCGGCGGCAAACCCCATCGACATGGCGGCTGCCGTTCGCAAGGAGCTGCCGTCTATCCAGGCGTCGCTGCCGGAAGGCATGTCGCTTGTTCTCGTCTATGACGCGACCGAGCAGATCAGCTCTTCGATCAAGGAAGTCTTCACGACCATCGGCGAAGCCGTGGCTATCGTCATTCTGGTTATCATCGTCTTCCTCGGTTCGTTCCGGTCGGTACTGATTCCGATTGTCACGATCCCGATCTCGCTGATCGGCGTATGCTTCTTCCTTTATGCGCTCGGCTTCTCGATCAATCTGCTGTCGCTCCTTGCAATGGTTCTCGCCATCGGTCTTGTGGTCGATGACGCCATCGTGGTTCTGGAGAACATACACCGGCATATCGAAGAGGGCCTTCGGCCCATGGATGCCGCGTTCAAGGGCATGAAGGAAATCACCGGCTCGATCATCGCCATGACGATCACGCTGGCGGCGGTGTTCGCACCGCTGGGCTTCACAGGCGGTCTGACGGGTGCACTGTTCCGCGAGTTCGCGTTCACGCTGGCCGGTGCCGTTATCATCTCAGGCGTTGCCGCCTTGACGGTTTCGCCGATGATGTGCGCGCGCATGCTCAAGCATGGCGACCAGACGCGATTCCAGAAGTTCATCGACCGGACCTTCTCGCGCTTCGAGAAGTGGTATCACCGCCGCGTTTCCAACTCGCTCAACTATCGCGGCATCACGCTGATGATCGTTATAGCGTTGATGGGACTGACAGGTTTCCTGTTCATGAACACGTCGAGCGAACTGGCACCGGAAGAAGATTCCGGCGCGCTGTTCTCGATGTTCCAGGCTCCGCAATATGCTACCTCGGCCTATACCAATCTCTATGCCGAACAGATCGACGAACTGACCAAGGATCTTCCGGAACTGAAGACCCGCTTCCAGATCGTCGGCATGGACGGCGGTACGACCTCGGGTATCGCGCTGTGGGTTCTGAAGGACTGGAACGAGCGTAGCCGTTCGCAGAAGCAGATTCAGGAAGACCTGACCGCACGTATCTCCAAGGTCGCAGGCGTCGAAGCTTTCATCTTCGCGCCTCCATCCCTGCCGGGAACGGGCGGCGGTCTGCCGATCTCGATTGCGCTGCAGTCGACCGGCCCGGCCGATCAGGTCTTCGCGCTTGCTGAAGAAATCAAGAACGAGGCACAGGCTTCCGGCCAGTACATCATCGTGCAGAACTCGCTCTCGTTCAATGCACCGCAAATCACGATCACAATCGACCGTGACCGCGCGGCGACACTGGGCGTGCAGATCAGCGATATCGGTTCGACACTTGGTCTTCTGACCGGCGGCGCATCTATCGCGAAATTCGACCGTGATTCGAACAGCTATGACATCATCACGCAGGTGCCAGATAGCTATCGTTCGAACCCGGAAAAGCTCGGCGATTTCTATGTGCGCAGCGTGTCCGGCTCGATGATCCCGTTGTCTTCGGTCATCACGATCAACCAGAATGCATCGCCTGCTGCAATCGAACAGTTCAACCAGTTGAACTCGGCAACGATTTCGGCATTGCCGCTGCCAGGCGTTACAACCGGGCAGGGCCTGCAAACGCTGGTCGATCTGGCCAAATCCAAGATGCCGGAAGGCTTTTTCCTGGATTATTCCGGCCAGTCGCGTCTGGAAGTGGAGCAGGGCAACACGATTCTGATCGCCTTCGGCCTCGCCGTCATCGTGATCTATCTCGTGCTGGCGGCGCAGTTTGAAAGCTTCCGCGATCCGTTCATCATCATGATGTCTGTTCCGCTGTCGATCTTCGGCGCCATCGTGCCGCTGAATATCGGTCTCGGTACGCTCAACATCTATACGCAGGTCGGTCTCATCACCCTTGTCGGGCTGATTACCAAGCACGGCATTCTGATGGTGGAATTCGCCAATCAGCAACGCCGTCTGCATGGTCTTTCCCGCCGGGACGCGATCATCGTCGCGGCTGAAACCCGCCTGCGTCCGATCCTGATGACCACTGCCGCCATGGCGCTTGGCGTTGTGCCGCTCATCATCGCGACGGGTGCGGGTGCCGCCGCCCGCTACTCGATGGGTCTGGTGATCTTCACCGGTATCGTGATCGGTACGATCTTCACCCTGTTCGTGGTGCCGATGTTCTACACCTTCATCGCGAAAAAGGATGTGGAGGGTGAATTCGTGGCGCCGCACGAAGAGGGCGGCGAACCGACCGGACCGGTTTCGACGCAACATCACTGAAACTTGCGTTGAACCAATAATAAAGGGCGGCCTAGAAATAGGTCGCCCTTTATATTTCCGGCGTTGCAAACGCCGCGTTCCAACCCATATGAGCCAGTATGATACCCTTATCCGTTCTTGATCTTTCGCCCGTTCCCGAAGGCAGCGATGCAGCACAATCGCTGCACAATACGCTGGAACTTGCGCAACATGCCGAACGGCTTGGCTTTCACCGTTACTGGCTTGCCGAACACCACAATATGCCGGGCATCGCCAGTGCCGCGACATCCGTGGTTATCGGCTACGTCGCCAACGGAACCTCGACCATTCGTGTCGGCGCTGGCGGCGTCATGCTGCCCAATCACGCTCCTCTGGTCATTGCCGAACAATTCGGCACGCTCGCTTCCCTGTTTCCGGGGCGTATCGATCTTGGATTGGGGCGCGCGCCCGGCACCGACCAGATCACCGCCCACGCGCTGCGCCGCAATCTCGACAGCGATGCCAATGCCTTTCCGCAGGATGTGGTCGAGTTGCTCAACTATTTCAAACCTGCCGAACCCGGCCAGCGCGTGCGCGCAGTGCCGGGCGAGGGGTTGAACGTGCCCGTCTGGATTCTCGGTTCCAGCCTGTTCGGTGCGCAGCTTGCCGCCATGCTTGGCCTGCCTTACGCATTCGCCTCGCACTTTGCGCCTGCGGAAATGGAACGCGCCATCGCGCTTTATCGCGAGCGGTTCGAGCCATCGGAATATATGCAGAAGCCATATGTGATGCTGGGCCTCAATGTAATTGCAGCGGATACGGACGAAGAGGCGAACTATCTTTTCACGTCGCAGCTACAGGCTTTCGTAAACTTACGCAGCGGTCGCCCCGGCAAGCTGCCCGCGCCCGTCGAAGGCTATATGGAGCGGCTTGATCCGCCAGCGCAGGCACTCGTCCGCCAGATGCTGTCATGCCGCGTGGTCGGCGGGCCGGAAACTGTGGCGAAGGGCATCAAGGCCTTTGCGGAGAGCACCGGAGCCGATGAACTGATGCTGACCGGCATGATCCACGATCACAGGAAGCGCCTGCATTCATACGAGATTGCAAGTCGATCAATCGCCTGAGCGCTCGCTTTTGATTTCTGCCAGCAGCCAGTCCCGAAAAGCCGATACCGCCGGAGTGCTCGAACGCGCCTTTGGCGTTACGAAATAATAGCTGCTCGGGCTTTTGACCGTATACGGACAGGCAACGACAAGTTGGCCGTTTTCAATCTCGGCACGAATGAGGAATAGCGGCATCAGGGCGACACCGAGACCGGCAATGCAGGCCTGCGAGACATTGGAAAACTGCTCGAAGCGCATGCCCGGAGAAACTGGTGCAGCCATGTCGAGGCTTTTGAACCAGTGATCCCATGCGCCGGGGCGTGAAGCCATGTTGAACAGGGGCAGCGGCAGAAGATCGGTCGGAGCCTGAACCGGATTTCGCTGGAGAAAAGCGGGGCTGCATACCGGCGCCACCGTTTCATCCATCAGGAAGACGCTGTCGGCATTGGGCCAGTCCGGCTTTCCGATATGGATCGCCGCATCCAGCCCTTCGCGATCAAAATCGAACTGCCCGATACGGGTTGCGAAATTGAGGATGATATCGGGATATTTCGCCACGAAGCGCGGTATGCGCGGTATCAGCCAGCGTGTCCCGAACGTCGGCAGAAAAGCGAGATTGAGTGTGGTGCCTCGCATCTGCGACATGACTTGCAGCGAAGCGGCGCGGATCGACGCCAGCGCCGGGCTTACCGCCTTCAGATAGGCGCGCCCGGCATCGGATAGAACCACATGGCGGCTGGTGCGGTCGAACAATGCTGTCCCGAGCTGTTCTTCCAGCGTTGCAATCTGTCGGCTCACAGCACCTTGCGTCAGCGACAGTTCCTCAGCCGCCGCCGAAAAGCTTTCATGCCGCGCAACCGCATCGAAGGCGGCAAGCGCACTGGTGGAGGGAAGCAAGCGTCGCGATATCGAAGTCATGATCCATTACTAAACGGAATAGATCAATGAGTAAACGTCGATTGCGCCGAACTCCGGCACGGTTCATATTTCCTGCAAATTTTCATTGAGGAGAATACACTGATGTCACGTGCGGCTTTTAGCTGGGAAGACCCGTTTCTGCTGGATGACCAGCTGACTGAAGACGAACGCATGATCCGCGACTCGGCCAAGGCATTCGCAACGGACGTTCTGCTGCCCCGCGTTGAAAAGGCTTATCTGGATGAGACCACCGATCCGGAATTGTTCCGCCTGATGGGGCAGGCCGGTCTCCTGGGCGTGACGCTTCCGGAAGAATATGGCGCGGCCAATGCGGGCTATGTTTCCTACGGTCTGGTGGCACGTGAGGTAGAGCGCGTCGATTCCGGCTATCGCTCGATGATGAGCGTGCAATCCTCGCTCGTGATGTATCCGATCTATGCCTATGGCTCCGACGAGCAGCGCAAGAAATACCTTCCGGGCCTTGTTTCCGGCGAACTGATCGGCTGCTTTGGCCTGACCGAGCCGGATGCTGGCTCCGATCCGGCAGGCATGAAGACCCGCGCAGAAAAGATCGACGGCGGCTATCGCCTCAGCGGCTCCAAGATGTGGATTTCAAACTCGCCAATCGCCGATGTGTTCGTCGTCTGGGCGAAGTCCGCCGCGCACGACAACGCCATTCGCGGCTTCGTACTCGAAAAGGGCATGAAGGGCCTTTCGGCACCGAAGATCGGCGGCAAGCTTTCGCTGCGCGCATCGATCACCGGCGAAATCGTCATGGATGGCGTCGAGGTTTCGGAAGATGCACTTCTGCCGAATGTCTCCGGTCTCAAGGGTCCGTTCGGCTGCCTCAATCGCGCCCGCTACGGCATTTCCTGGGGCGTGCTGGGTGCGGCGGAAGATTGCTGGTTCCGCGCCCGCCAGTACGGTCTTGACCGCAAGCAGTTCAACAAGCCGCTGGCCGGCACGCAGCTTTACCAGAAGAAGCTTGCCGACATGCAGACCGAAATCGCTCTCGGCCTTCAGGCAAGCTTGCGCGTTGGCCGCCTGTTCGATGCAGGCAAGATGGCGCCGGAGATGATTTCCATCGTCAAGCGCAACAATTGCGGCAAGGCGCTCGATATTGCCCGTCAGGCGCGCGATATGCACGGCGGCAATGGTATCCAGATCGAATACCACGTCATGCGCCACGCGCAGAATCTGGAAACGGTGAACACCTATGAGGGCACGCATGACGTTCATGCGCTGATCCTGGGCCGCGCTCAGACCGGCATTCAGGCTTTCTTCTGATCGCTATATCGCCAAGCCTTCGATTCGGGCCCGTTCGCAGTTCGCGGGCGGGCTCTTATATTTTTACATGGGATTGCTGAAAATGCAGAACACGCCGCTTGATGGTCTCAAGGTGGTAGAACTGGCGCGCATTCTTGCCGGGCCATGGGTAGGACAGACGCTATCGGACCTCGGTGCCGATGTCATCAAGGTGGAAAGCCCTGAGGGCGACGATACGCGCAAATGGGGCCCGCCCTTCATCGATGTGGAGGGCGAACAGTCGGCTGCCTATTTCCACGCCTGCAATCGCGGCAAGCGCTCGATTACGGCGGATTTCCGCACAGAAGAGGGCAGGGAACTGGTGCGCCGGCTGGTGGCCGAGGCCGATGTGGTCATCGAGAACTTCAAGCTGGGCGGGCTCGACAAATATGGCCTCGACTATGAGAGCCTGAAAGCCATCAACCCGCGCCTGATCTATTGCTCGATCACCGGTTTCGGCCATACCGGCCCTTATGCCGAGCGCGCAGGCTATGATTTCATGATCCAGGGCATGGGCGGCATCATGGATCTCACCGGCGAGCCTGACGGTGAGCCGCAGAAGATCGGCGTGGCCTTTGCCGACATTTTCACCGGGCTTTACAGCGTGATCGCGATCCAGTCGGCGCTCATCATGCGCGCGCGCACCGGCATCGGCCAGCATATCGATATGGCTCTGTTCGACTGCATGTCGGCGGTGCTGGCCAATCAAGCCATGAACTATCTGGCATCAGGTGTTTCGCCGAAGCGTATGGGAAATGCGCATCCGAACATCGCGCCCTATCAGACGCTGCCTGTTTCCGATGGCTATTTCATCATCGCCTGCGGCAATGACGGACAGTTCGGAAAATTGACGGCCTTGCTTGGCATTGACGACATTGCCGCTGATGAGCGTTTCGTCAGCAACTCGGCGCGTGTGGCTAACCGGGCGGCTCTCACGGCACTTTTGGAAGAAAAGACTCGTGCGTGGAAGCGCGACAATCTTCTGGCTGAGCTTGCCAGAATCGGCGTGCCTGCCGGTCCGATCAACACGGTTGCCGATGTGTTCGCAGACCCGCAGTTTGCGGCGAGGGCGATGAAAATCGCCCCTCAAGGGGTTCCCGGCCTGCGGACACCTATTCGCTTCTCCGATGCCGAACTAAAGCTCGACAAGCGTTCGCCGAAGCTTGGAGAGCACAGCGACACGATCCTGTCGGAAATCGGCAAAAGCTGATTGAAAGGACAGTCATTCTATCAACGCGCTCTTCATCGAAGGGCGCGTTTTTGTTTTTCATGTATCGATGAGAAGTGAATATCTCTAATCAAGAAACAACTTTAACCCCTTGCGGGGAAAGTATTTTTGTATGTTCTTAAGAGAAGATGGTGCGGTCGAGAAGACTCGAACTTCCACGGGTTGCCCCACAGCGACCTCAACGCTGCGCGTCTACCAATTCCGCCACGACCGCCCGTGGTAGGAGCCGAACTCCGTCGGCGAGTGGGCATTTAGCAAATCACTTTGGGGTGCACAAGCCCCATCTGCATCTTCCGGCAATCTTTTTGGAAAAGAATGTGAAAAAGCTGATGTTCAATCATCGAAGACACAGTCGAAACCCCGATTTTCAGGGCTTTTTCAAAGACTTCCATAAGTTGGAAATTTTTCCGAAAAACGTCATCGAACGAGAGCGTGGTGACGGAACGGAGGGCTGCAAAGGGCATCAAAGCACGAATCCGGCGAATCCGTTTCATTCGGATTCGTCTCAAAACTTGAAAAATTCAGCCCGCAATGCCTTGTAGACGTCGGATATCCTCAAGGCGCTTCAATGTTTCCGCATAACCGGCATCGATTGCCTCGGATGCGCGATGGAAGTCGGCAAGCCCGATCTGTCCCACAATCGGCATCAGCGTGACATCTGGCGGATCGCCAGCCATTCGGGCACGCGAGATGCGGTCCTGGATGATGTTGAAGGCCTCCATCATCACCCCGGTAATACCAAGGCGCGCTTCCTTCTCTCCATGAATGGCGTCAGCAAGCCCCTCCTGGCGTGTTTGCGCATGTTTGATGACGGCAGCGCGACCATACTGGTCGTAATGCAGGTTCACGGCCAGAACCAGGCGTTGCTCATAAGCACGGCACACGGATACGGGGACGGGATTGACGAGCGCTCCATCGACCAGAACACGCTCCTGCCAGCGCACAGGCTCGAAAACACCGGGCAGGGCATAGGAGGCGCGCATGGCTTCCACCAGAGGACCGGAGGACAGCCAGATTTCGTGACCGGTGCGCAATTCGGTGCAGATGGCAACAAAGGGGCGGTCCAACTCCTCGATGCGCAGCCCGTCGAGATGTTCACGCAGACGTCCGTCGAGCTTCATGCCGCCGAACAGTCCGCTGCCGCGAAATGTGATATCGAGAAGATTGAACATGCGCCGCCGAGTGAGGCTGCGCGCGAACTCTTCCAGTTCATCGAGCTTTCCGGCCAGATAACAGCCGCCCACGAGCGCGCCGATAGATGTCCCGGCAATCATCTCGATATCGATATTGGCTTCGTCCAGTGCGCGCAGAACGCCGATATGCGCCCAACCGCGCGCAGCTCCACCGCCCAGCGCCAAGGCAATCCGGCGCGGCTCACGCTTCATTTCAGGCTTTTCGACGATTTCTTCTGCCGGCGGTGCAAGGTCGATATTCGTAGTCTTGCGCCTCTGCCCCCATGCAAGCATCACGATGGACACCTCTTCGTCTCGATTTGGAGCATTCCCGGCAAAAGACTAAAGCGGCTTGCGTCAGGAAATGCGTAGAACAAATAGCTAAAGCGATTCCGACAATTCCATCCGACAGGAACCGCTTCAGATTAGCGAAACATAGTATCCAAAGAATAAATGCTGCGAATTGATGGCGCGACTCTTATTCGCGCCATCACATCCTTTTGACCAAGGTTAATGCTCGTGATCGCAGGTGCCTTCAATGGCCAGCAATATATCGCCATTTTCGGAGAGAACCTGCCGATAAAAACAGGAACGGCGGCCCGTATGGCAAGTTGGTCCATCACCAGCGACACGTACTTTGAGCCAAAGCGCATCCTGATCGCAGTCCGTCCGCAACTCGACCACGCTTTGCAGATTGCCCGACGTCTCGCCCTTCTTCCAAAGCGTGCCCCGCGAGCGGGACCAGTAATGCGCAATTCCCGTTTCCAGGGTGAGGCGCAGCGCTTCCTCGTTCATATGGGCAACCATCAGCAATTCGCCGTCACGCACATCGGTAACGACTGCTGTAATGAGCCCCGATGCATCGAAACGCGGCATGAATGCCGCGCCTTCTTCAATGGCCTTCTTGTCAGAAGGCTGGGCGGGAAAGAAGCTCATTGTCTGCTGCTTATCTGCGAGTCAGGGTCATGAAGCGAACCTGTTCCTCCGCATTCACCTGCATTTCGCCGGTAAACGTGGTGGTGATGGTCGTCGAACCCTGCTTGCGGATCCCGCGCATGGCCATGCACATATGTTCGGCCTCAATCATGACGGCAACGCCGCGGGGGTTCAGAATACGCTGGATGCTATCGGCGATTTGCGCGGTGATACTTTCCTGCGTTTGCAGGCGACGCGCAAAAATATCCACGACGCGTGCAATCTTGGAAAGGCCAACCACTTTGTGATCAGGCAGATAGGCGACGTGCGCCTTGCCAATGATCGGTACCATATGATGCTCGCAATGCGAATGGAACGAAATATCCTTCACGAGGACAAGATCGTTATAGCCGCCGACTTCCTCGAACACCGTGCCGAGGACTTCTTCCGGGCTTTCCGTATAACCTGCGAACAGTTCCTTATAGGCCTTGGCGACGCGCTTCGGCGTTTCCAGAAGCCCTTCACGCTCCGGGTCGTCTCCGGCCCAGAGCAACAGCGTGCGTACAGCGGCTTCTGCATCGGCTTGCGTCGGCTTGCCATGCAAAAGAGTTACATCTGCCTGCTTGTTGGGCAGGCCGGATTCATCATCTTCTTTGAGGATACGAGCGTCCATCAGTATTCTCCAGTAGTCTCCTTCAAGGAGGAGACGAGTTAAACGGACAATACAACGATGCGCTTTGCGAGCGGGCGATGTATTGATCCGGTGCTTGAGGCCACCGGACAGGTTTTCGTGCGACTGCCCCCGGGTCTGTGCTAATGTTACCCATGGCGCAGACGCTACCTGCCTATTATATAGACAATAAATTGCAACTTCAAACCGCAGCCGCGCGACAAAATTTTGTTTTTCTCCGGCAGAGCGGAAGGTTCGCCTCCATGATCGATGATATTTATAACAAACGTATTCTGGAATTCGCTGGAAACATGGAGCGCCTGGGGCGTCTTCCTGAACCCGATGCAGTTGCCAAGGTGCACTCCAAGCTGTGCGGGTCGACCGTTACCGTCTATCTGAAAATGGCTGACGGTATCGTGACGGATTTCGCGCATGAGGTGAAAGCCTGTGCGCTTGGGCAGGCTTCTTCCTCCGTGATGGCGCGCAATATCATCGGTGCTTCAGCGGAAGAGCTGAAAGCGGTTCGCGATGAGATGTACAAAATGCTCAAGGAAGAAGGCCCGGCGCCGGAAGGACGTTTTGCCGACCTGAAATATTTCGAGCCTGTTCGCGAATACAAAGCCCGCCACGCCTCCACATTGCTTACTTTCGACGCGGTTGTCGATTGCATCCGACAGATCGAGGAAAAGGCCAAAGCTGCCTGATGTGTGTCTGCGATAAGAATCACACGAGCGAGGGTGGGCGAAAGCGCTATAGCCGGAATTTTACCGATCCGTGGCGCAAGACGCCGGGCAGGCTGATCGGCACTTCGTTCGTGCGGCTCTATCAGATCACGCTGTCATCGCTCATCGGCAATTCCTGCCGCCATCTGCCGACCTGTTCCGAATATGCCTATGAAGCGATTGCCCGCCATGGCCTTTGGAGCGGCGGCTGGATGGGGCTTTTTCGCGTGATGCGTTGCGGACCGTTCGGAACCCACGGTTTCGATCCGGTACCTCGCACACTCTCCAGCGATCTAAAATGGTATCTGCCCTGGCGGTATTGGCGTTGCACGGCGCTCTAACGTAGTGAACGCAGCTGTGAATTCTGACGGTTTTTTATTTAGCTGATTATAAATCATTAACGATATCAACGTTTCATTGAGAATTGGAATTTAAGGCAGTGCTGTGGTCTTTTTCGGGCCGCAATTTGCCTGCATGTCCCCCCGGCGTCCTTATTCCTGTGAGCTGTTATGCTGATTTCATCGTCCCGCCTTTCGCGTCTCATTGCATCCTTGGCACTCGGTGCGAGTGTGCTTTGTACGTCTGCGGCGATGGCAAACACGTCATGGGTTGTTTTCGATGCCGATAGCGGGCGAATCCTCGGGCAGGACGATGCCAATGTGCAGCGCGCGCCAGCCTCGCTGGCCAAGATGATGACGCTCTACCTTGCATTTGAAGGTCTCAAGACCGGCACATTGCATTGGGACGATGCAATGCCTGTGTCGAAAAACGCCGCTGCAAAGGTTCGCATGAAGCTCTGGCTGAAGCCGGGTGAAACGATCACAGTCCGCGATGCCGTCAATGCCATGATTATCGTATCGGCCAACGATGCCGCAACGGTGATGGGAGAATATATCGCCGGATCGGAAGCGGCTTTTGGCCGATTGATGACGCAGCGTGCGCGCCAGATCGGCATGAAGAGCACTTTCTTCGTCAATCCGTCGGGACTGACGGCGAAGTCAACCCAGCTGACCACGGCGCGCGACATGGCCGTGCTTGGCATGTCACTGCGCCGCGACTTCCCGGAACAATATGAGCTGTTTTCACAGCGCTCCTTCACTTTCCGCGACCGTGTTCGCAACGGCCACAACAATCTGATGTATCGCTATCAGGGTGTGGACGGCATCAAGACCGGTTATACGGATGTATCCGGCTATAACCTCGTTTCGTCTGCTATCATCAACAACAAGCATCTTGTCGGCGTCGTTCTGGGTGCTGGATCGGCGCGGCAGCGCGACGACCAGATGGCCAAGTTGCTGACACGCTTTGGCACCGAAAGCGCTGAGGCCAAGGGACAGCTGGTTGCTATGGCCAAGCCGCAGCAGGTCGCAAAGCACGTTGCCGCCGCTCAGCCGAAGGTAGATGCAGTCGCCGACCTGATCGATGATTCCCGCATTGAGCAGGGCGACGGCGGTTTCCTGATTGCTTCGACCGCGAGTGCGTCGGCCTGGACGATCCAGCTTGGCGCGCCGCCGACGCTTGCCGGTGCGAAGGAGCTGCTAGCCAAGTATCGTCCGGCGGTCGACAAGGTCGCGCCGGGTTTGAAGGCCGAAATTTCTCCTGCCGAAAAGCGCCGCAAGGTCTATCGCGCGCGTTTCTCGGGTTTCAAGGATTCGGCGTCCGCCGAAAAGGCATGTGCTCAGCTGAAGCAGCAGAAGATCGACTGCCTTCCGATCCGGAACTGATTCTATCATTTTCCCGTCAACAGGCGCGAGCTGACGCTGTCAGTCTGTTGCGCTTTACTGGCTGGGCAAAAAAGACTAGAACCCAACCTTCATTTTCATACGCATGAACCCACCCGCAATCGTTGGCGGGACTGGATAAGGATGATTAGAATGTCGAATACCGTTTCCATGCAATTTCCCGATGGCTCTGTGCGTGAATACGATGCGTCGATGACCGGCGCAGGCCTTGCGGAATCGATTTCCAAATCTCTTGCCAAAAAAGCTGTGGCCTATGCCGTCGATGGCACCGTGCGCGATCTTTCCGATCCTCTCGGCGCTTCCGGCAAGATTGAGATTCTGACACGCGAAGATCCGCGCGCGCTTGAACTCATCCGTCACGATACAGCGCACGTTCTGGCCGAAGCTGTGCAGGAGCTTTTTCCGGGCACGCAGGTCACCATTGGTCCCGTCATCGAGAACGGCTTCTACTACGACTTCGCGCGCAATGAACCGTTCACGCCCGACGATCTGCCGGTGATCGAGAAGAAGATGCGCGAGATCATCCAGCGCAACAAGCCTTTCACCAAGGAAGTCTGGTCGCGTGAAAAGGCCAAGCAGGTTTTTGGCGACAAGGGCGAGAACTACAAGGTCGAGCTGGTGGATGCCATTCCCGCCGGGCAGGACCTTAAGATTTATTATCAGGGTGACTGGTTCGATCTCTGCCGCGGGCCGCACATGGCTTCAACCGGCCAGATCGGCAATTCCTTCAAGCTGATGAAGGTTGCCGGTGCCTACTGGCGCGGCGATGCCAACAATCCGATGCTGACTCGCATCTATGGCACCGCTTTCGCGAATGATAACGATCTTCAGGCCTATCTCCATATGCTTGAAGAAGCCGAAAAGCGCGATCATCGCCGTCTTGGCCGCGAAATGGACCTGTTCCATTTTCAG
This sequence comes from Brucella oryzae, assembly GCF_041929965.1. Taxonomy (NCBI): domain Bacteria; kingdom Pseudomonadati; phylum Pseudomonadota; class Alphaproteobacteria; order Hyphomicrobiales; family Brucellaceae; genus Brucella; species Brucella oryzae. Next base: position 36,227 of record NZ_JBHEEO010000008.1, read on the forward strand.
GAAGAAGGGCCGGGCGTTGTGTTCTGGCACGCCAAGGGCTGGAAGATGTTCCAGAATCTGGTGAGCTATATGCGTCGCCGCCTCGACAGCCACGGCTATCAGGAAGTGAACGCGCCGCAGGTGCTCGACAAGTCGCTCTGGGAAACCTCGGGCCACTGGGGCTGGTATCGCGACAACATGTTCAAGGTGACCGTCGCCGGTGAAGAAACCGACGACGATCGCGTCTTTGCGTTGAAGCCGATGAACTGCCCCGGCCATGTGATGATCTTCAAGCACGGCCTCAAGTCCTATCGCGACCTGCCGATCAAGCTTGCGGAATTCGGCAATGTGCACCGCTACGAGCCTTCGGGCGCGTTGCATGGCCTGATGCGCGTACGCGGCTTTACGCAGGACGATGCGCACATTTTCTGCACCGAAGAGCAGATGGCGGCCGAATGCCTGCGCATCAACGACTTGATCCTGTCGGTCTATAAGGATTTCGGTTTTGAAGAGATCACCATCAAGCTCTCGACTCGTCCTGAAAAGCGCGTCGGTTCGGATGATCTCTGGGATCGCGCCGAAAGCGTGATGATGTCGGTGCTGGAAAAGATTCAACAGCAGTCGAACAACATCAAGACCGGCATTCTGCCGGGCGAGGGTGCGTTCTACGGTCCGAAATTTGAGTATACGCTGAGGGACGCCATTGGGCGTGAATGGCAGTGCGGCACCACGCAGGTGGACTTCAACCTGCCGGAACGCTTTGGCGCCTTCTATATCGACAAGGATTCGGAAAAGCGCCAGCCGGTCATGATCCACCGCGCGATCTGCGGCTCGATGGAACGCTTCCTTGGTATCCTGATCGAAAACTTTGCCGGTCACATGCCGTTGTGGTTTGCCCCGGTGCAGGTCGTCGTTGCCACGATCACCTCGGATGCCGACGAATATGCAGCGCAGGCTGCAGCCAAGCTGAAAGCCGCCGGACTGCAGGTTGCGACCGATCTGCGCAACGAGAAGATCAACTACAAGGTTCGCGAACATTCCTTGCAGAAAGTTCCGGTGATCCTCGTCTGCGGCAAGCGCGAGGCGGAAGAAAACACGGTCAATATGCGCCGTCTCGGTTCGCGGGATCAGGAATCCATGACGCTCGATGAAGCCATCGCGCGGCTGGTGGAAGAGGCGACACCACCCGATCTGCTCCGCCTCAAGAATGGTGGCTGACAATAAAAAGGCCGCGCATTGCGCGGCCTCAGATTGATTACAAACCCCTCGATTTTTGGAAGCAGTCAAAAACGAGGGGTTTTGATTCCGATTTGTTCACGTTCTGAATCTGGGACGTTCCGTGAATCTGAGGTCATTTTGACCCTGCCGGAGGTTTGTCAGCAGTCTGAGGCCGCGCATTGCGCGGCCTTTTGCTTTTGCAGATAGCTTAAGTTCAATCCATGCTGTCTACGACGGATTCGGACTCGCCATTGGCGACGACTTCGACCTCCTCATTTTTGCCGGACGAAACCTTGAAGTCCCGCTGATAGATTCGGTCCTTGTTCTTGGCGACGGCGACATAATCGCCTTCGATAAGTACCATCGACGAATAAGCGCCCGCACTTTCGCGAACCACGTCGCCGGAAGCATTCAGGATAGACCACGAGGTATCAGCAAGCGCTTCGCCACCGCGCTCGCGCACCAGCTTCAACGTCACTTCCGCGGCGCGATGCTGCACGGTGGCTTCGGTCAGCTTTCCCGCTTCCACACGAATATCGGCCCGAATGGTGGCGTTTGCCGTGCCATAGTTCGAAACAACATGATAGGTGCCGCTGTTGAGGCGAATGACTGTGTTCGGCTTGACGTCAGGTACAATCAGCGAACGGTCGTTATTGTCTTCGTCGGCATAGATGGAGAAACGCAGGAGATCGTCATTGATCTTGCCGCCGTCCGGCAGAATCGCACTGAGCTTCATTCCACCTGCGTCGAGCATCATTATTTCATGACGGGTCGCATTGCCGACGGTAATCCGCTTGGTGGCGCCTGCACGCCCATAGGCCACATGCACCAGATAGCTGCCTTCGGGCAGATTGAAAACAGCACTGCCGCCTTGCGCGCTTGCGATCAGCGGCAACTGACCGTCAGCTCCGACATCGGGCGAGAATACGCGCCATACGAGACCTGTCGGAATGTCACCGCCATTTTCACTCAATCGCGCCTTGAGATCGAGTTCATGCGTCTGGACAAGCGGATTGTTCTCGGGGCTGGACGGAGAGGCGTAAGTGTTCAGTGTCGGGAGATTGAGCGTCGGCTGCGGCAGATCGGGCAGGCCGGTCGTGGTGGTCTGCAATTGCGGAATATTTGTCTGCGGATCAAGGCCCTGAGCCACCGATGGCACTGCACTGACGGCAAGCAAAACCGCTGTTACAAACGATCCGCCGTGCAGGGCGATTTTTCTCTTTGGATAAAACAGGTTCAAGCAATCCGACATGCTGTATTTTTGAGCCTATGCGGGTGGCGAATTCAAGGCCAAATCGCTTCCCGTGCTCGCATTTTTCCAACTTCCAGCATTTAATTCATTCCTGAATTTTGACTTTACAGTTCAGATGCAACGGGCGAGAAGAGGCAGCTCCGAATAAGTGGAGCAATATAAGCAGCATTTTAATAACGAGGTTATCCGTGGCCCACCCAGTGTTTGATTTTCTGGCGCAGCGCAGTTCCACCCCGATTTCGGCGATTTCCGAGCCAGCGCCAGAGGGCGAGGAACTTGCAGCCTTGCTGAAAGTTGCAGCACGCGTGCCTGATCACGGACGCCTGACGCCCTGGCGTTTTATCCTGTACCGTGGCGATGCGCGCCTCAAAGTCGGCGAGTATCTGGCCCATCGTGCCGAAGAAATTGAAGGTCCGATGCCTGAAGGGCGGAAGGAAAAAGAGTTGACACGCTTTTCACGCGCGCCCCTTGTTGTCGGCGTGGTGTCATCGCCCGTCGCGCACGAACGAATTCCGGAATGGGAACAATTCCTTTCCGCTGGAGCTGTCGCAATGAACCTTTGCACGGCTGCCAACGCGCTTGGATATGCCAGCAACTGGATTACCAACTGGTATGCCGACGACGCTCCCGCCCGCGCTTTTCTGGGGCTGGCGCCCAATGAACGTGTCGCCGGATTCGTTCATATCGGAACGGCAGCAAACAAGATGCCGGAACGTCCGAGAGCCGATATGGACAAGATCGTAACTGATTATTCCGGGCCATGGACGCAAGCTTAGAACCGACTTCAACAAGACTTGCTAATCAACGGATAAAAATATGTTTTACGAACCGAGGGAGGGGCATTCGCTGCCCCATAATCCGTTCAAGGCAATTGTTGCACCACGCCCCATAGGCTGGATCGGGGCGCAGTCGAAGGAGGGCGCTGTTAACCTCGCGCCCTATTCATTCTTCAACGCGATCTGCGATACGCCACCTATGGTCATGTTTTCATCGAGCGGTGCGAAGGACAGCGTTTCGTTCATCGAGGAAACCGGCGAGTTCACCGCAAATCTGGTGAGCGATCATTTGAGAACCCAGATGAATACGTCATCCGTCAACGCACCTCGCGGGATCAGTGAGTTTGAATATGCCGGGCTCACCAGAGCGCCAAGCAGGCTTATCGCAGCGCCGCGTGTCAAGGAAGCCTATGCCGCTCTTGAATGTGTTGCGGTGGAAATCAAGCGACTGCAGGACAAGGAGGGCAGGCCGACCGACAATTACATGGTGATTGGCGAAGTCGTCGGCGTGCATATCGATGAACAGGTTCTGACCGACGGTCTCATCGATATTGCGAAAGCCAGACCGGTCAGCAGGCTCGGTTATATGGATTTTGCCACAACGGAAAGTGTCTACCAGATGTTCCGCCCGAAATGGGAAGACGAGAAATAGGCATCATTAGAGGCCTTTTTTCTTGGCTTCACCCCAGATTGCTTCCATTTCATCAAGGGTCGCGGCATCGAGATCGCTTCCGGTTTCAACGAGCGTCTTTTCGATGAAATGGAAACGCCGCCTGAACTTCTCATTGGCAGCGATGAGTGCAGTTTCTGCATCGATCTCAAGATGGCGACCGAGATTGACCATGGCAAACAGCAGGTCGCCATATTCCTCTTCGATATCCGCGCGTTCCTTCGCCGCCATGGCTTCCTTCAGCTCTGCAGTTTCCTCAGCGATCTTGTCGAGGATAGGTACAGCTTCCGACCAATCGAAGCCGACCTTTGCGGCTTTTTGCTGGAGTTTCAGCGCACGAAGCAGAGCGGGGAAGGCCTGTGGAATATCGTCCAGAAAGCCATTCTTCTCGGTTGTTTCCAGCCCGAGTTTTGAGCGTCGCTCGGCTCGTTCGGCCTTTTCTTCGGCCTTGATGCGATTCCACGAACCCTTGGCCATGCCTGCACTTCTGGCTTCAGCATCGCCAAAGACGTGAGGATGACGTCGTATCATCTTGTGCGTGATGGCTTCGACAACATCACCGAATGCAAAACTGCCTTGTTCTTCGGCCATGCGCGAATGGAACACCACCTGCAACAGCAGATCGCCAAGCTCCTCGCGCAGATCGTCCATATCGTTGCGCTCTATGGCATCAAGGACTTCATAGGTTTCCTCAAGCGTATAAGGCATGATGGATTCGAAACTCTGTTCCACATCCCACGGGCAGCCGGTTTTCGGATCGCGAAGCGCTGCCATAATTTCCAGAAGGCGATCAATATTGCGGGATGGCTTCATCTTTGCTCCATCAAACTTGGCTAATCCGTGGCTGTCAATTCGAGAGAATCGCGCCGGATGGCTTGAAGTCTGTTACTGATTTTGCATAGTCAGCCGGGGATCGCATATCGGGGCGGTATGTTCAACAAGCGGATACATAAACGATGACAATTCTTGTGACTGGCGGCGCTGGCTATATCGGCTCACATACTTGCGTTCAGCTCTTGGAAGCAGGCCACGACGTCGTTGTGGTCGACAATTTTGACAACAGCCACCCGGAAGCCCTGCATCGCATCGAACAGATTACAGGGCGCACGCCGCGCCGTGAAGCAGGTGATATTCGAGATCGTGCCTTTCTGGAACAGGTGATCAGGCATCACAAATGCACCGCCGTCATTCATTTTGCAGGTCTGAAAGCAGTTGGAGAATCGAGCGAAAAGCCGATGCTCTATTATGATTGCAATGTGGTGGGTACGCTCCGTCTGCTGCAGGCGATGGAAGCTACGGGCGTGAAGACTTTGGTTTTCAGCTCATCGGCCACAGTTTACGGCGATCCGCAAAAACTGCCGATCACCGAGGATCAGCCGCTATCGGCAACGAACCCCTATGGCCGTACCAAGTTGATCATCGAGGATATGCTTCGTGATATCTACAATGGCGACAATAGCTGGAAGATTGCCATCCTGCGTTACTTCAACCCGGTCGGCGCGCATGAGAGCGGCCTGATCGGCGAAGATCCAAAGGGCATTCCGAACAATCTGATGCCGATCATCGCGCAGGTCGCCACCGGTCGTCGCGAAAAGCTGAATGTCTGGGGTAATGACTATCCGACGCCCGACGGCACTGGAGTTCGCGACTATATCCATGTGGTAGACTTGGCTGCAGGCCATCTGAAGGCACTCAAGAAGCTCGACGAGCCGCAGTGTTTCTCAGTGAATTTGGGTACAGGGCAGGGCTATAGTGTTCTGGATGTGGTCAAAGCATTCGAACATGTCTCGAACCGCGAGATCAAATACGAGATTGCACCACGCCGTCCGGGCGACGTTGCGGAATGCTACGCTGACCCGAGTTTCGCACGGGATTTCCTGGGCTGGTCGGCAGAGAAGAACCTGCGCGAAATGTGCCAGGATATGTGGCATTGGCAATCCAAGAATCCGAACGGCTACGAGTGAACCAAATCGGGCCGAAATAGCTTTATGAATGAAGCGGGCGTCGCGTTCCGCGATGCCTGCAAGATTGGACGATATGATGCGTTTCCTGCCTGACAAATTCACAAGCATGCTGATCGTGACCATTTTGATTGCGTCGGTGCTTCCCGTGCACGGTGAATTTGCAGATTGGTTCGCACTGGCGACGAAATTCGCGGTCGGGCTTTTGTTCTTCCTGCATGGGGCCCGGCTGTCGCGTGAGGCTGTGGTTGCAGGCATAACGCATTGGAGACTCCATCTGGTAGTCCTTTCCTCGACGTTCATCCTGTTTCCGATCCTCGGCCTGGCCGCAGGCTGGTCCATTCCGGGATTGTCGCAATCAGCTTTCTACACAGGCATTCTCTTTCTTTGCGTTTTGCCTTCGACTGTCCAGTCGTCCATCGCCTTCACATCAATTGCAGGCGGCAATGTCTCAGCCGCAATCGTATCGGCGTCAGCATCGAACATTTTTGGCATGTTTCTCACACCGCTTCTGGTAGGCCTGTTGTTCGCTGTCAAAGGCGGCGGCGGAATATCGATCGACGCACTGGAATCCATCCTGTTGCAACTGCTCGCACCATTCGTTCTTGGACAGATTCTCCAGCCATGGATCGGCAATTTCATGCGCCGCCATAGCAAGGCACTCGGCTTTGTTGATCGCGGCTCGATCCTGATGGTGGTTTATCTGGCCTTCAGCGAAGCCGTGGTCGAAGGCCTATGGCGTACCGTTTCGTGGGATGATCTCGGCATGATGGTCGGCGTCAATATTATCCTGCTGGTCGCCATACTGCTCGCCACCTGGTACGGCAGTAAATGGCTCGGTTTCAACCGTCCGGACCGCATAACGATTATGTTCTGCGGGTCGAAAAAGAGCCTCGCCAGCGGTGCACCGATGGCAAGCGCGATTTTCGCTGGTGCAAATGTCGGCAGCATCGTTCTGCCCTTGATGCTTTTTCATCAGATTCAGCTTATGGCTTGCGCCGTGATTGCCCGAAAACTTGCTGATCACAAAGGGCATGAGGAGCGCGTCGCTGCTGCTGCGGAATAGGCAAGGTTTTCCGATCAGAGCGGAACCGCTTGCGAGGTTTACCGGATAAGCGTAGGAAACGGGCAGGGACATTCTTCCTGCCCTACGCTATCGAATGTTCTTTGAACTAAATTCTGATTTTACAAATAGTTACATGCCGAACCTAACGAGTGACACGGACAGAAGAAGGGCCTACCTTTATGGCTGAGAACGACAAGGCGGCTTTCGATCAGGAAGCGCTTGCAGAAGCCTATAACCGGGCGCTTGCGCTGGAAAAAGCCGGCGATTTCGACGCTGCTGCCAAGGCCTATGAAGATGTGCTGCGGATCGATCCCGAGGATCACGGCGGCGCTGCCGTGCGGCTTGCCAGCATGGGACGCGGCGCGGTTCCGCTCAAGGCTCCGGATGCCTATGTTTCTACACTTTTCGACCAGCATGCAGAAATGTTCGATACGATCCTCGTTGATCAGCTCGGTTACGACGTTCCATTGCAGCTGCGCGAAATGCTTCTTGAGATGAATGAAGCGTTTTTCGCAGAACGCATGCTCGATCTGGGGTGCGGTACGGGGCTGTCCGCCGATGCACTCGATGACATGGCTGAACATAAAACCGGCGTCGATATTTCCGAGAACATGATCGAAGTGGCCTACGAGAAAGGCGATTATCAGGCGCTATTCGTTGGTGAGGCCGTGCGTTTCCTTGAAACCACCGACGAACCGGATTGGGATCTGATCATTGCCACGGATGTTCTGCCTTATATGGGCGAACTCGACAAGTTCTTCGCAGGTGTAGCCGCACATCTGTCGTCGGGCGGACATTTCGGCTTTTCCAGCGAGACGCTCGACGATACGCGACTGGCCGGGCGCGCATTCATGGTTGGTGACTATCAGCGCTTTGCGCACGCACAATCCTATGTCCGAGCAATGCTCGACAATCACGGAATGGACTGCGTGCGTTGTGAAGATATTGTCGTGCGCAGCGAACAAGGATCGCCAGTTCCGGGACATCTCTATATCGCTCGACACCGCTAGTGTGGTGGATTTGAATCCGAAATTTGTACAAAATCTTGCTCCCGAGTGAGGCGATTTTCGGATTCGCCACACTAGTATCTTCGGCTGCCAATTCAGGGCACACATCGAGCCTTGAAGAAGTTCAGCTACGCATAAGTTTGGCATACTCAAAGCCGGACTGATATCGGATAGTTCCATAATCTATCTTATGCGATCAATATGTATCATCGAGCATCAGCCCTTTATATCCTGCTCTTCATGCCAACTGGACCGTGCACCAGCCCGCTTTGCATTGTTGATTTCAATCATTTCGAAGAATCGTACGGCGTGAGAAATACACTCCGTATCAGGGCAATCCGTCTTGGTATCTAAGACCAAAGCATGCGTGTGCTGACGGTTCATATGCGCTATTACCCGAGCGACGGCGTATTTCGCAAATGGTCGGTAGCAGTATCTTGCTTTCGAGACGGCGAGCGCCATTTCCGGCTCAAACCCGAATGGGACGGCCCGGATGGGAAGGAAGGTAGATTTAAAGATGCTGGAAGCACGTATTCGAAACACTTCGCTTCGGAACAAGATCATTACCGCGGAACAAGCCGCGAGTCTTATCCATGACGGCATGATCGTTGGCATGAGTGGATTTACCCGCGCCGGTGACGCCAAGGCTGTGCCAGTTGCCATGGCCGCCCGTGCTGCAACGGATCCCTTCAAGATCACGCTGATTACTGGTGCATCGCTCGGTCACGACGTCGACAAGCTTCTCACCGAAGCCCATGTGCTCTCAAGGCGAATGCCATTTCAGGTCGACAGAACTCTGCGTGCCGCCATCAATCGCGGCGAAGTGATGTTCATAGACCAGCATCTTTCCGAAACTGTCGAGCAGTTGCGCTCGAACCAGATAGGTCCGATTGATTACGCCGTAGTCGAGGCTCTTGCCATTACCGAAAGCGGAGGGATCATTCCCACGACATCGATCGGCAACTCGGCAAGTTTTGCCATTCTGGCTGAAAAGGTGATCGTTGAGGTAAATCTCAACCAGCCCATGGCCCTTGAAGGTCTGCACGACATCTATATCCCAACGAAGCGCCCTTCCCGCGATCCGATACCGGTCACGGCATGCGACAGCCACGTCGGCCTGCCCTACATTCCCATTCCGCCGGAAAAGATCGCAGGCATCGTCATCACGCAGGAAAATGATAGCGCATCGACCGTGGAACCGGCCGACGGCGAAACGATAGCCATTGCGGGCCATCTGATCGAATTTCTGATGCAGGAAGTGACTGCCGGACGTCTCGACCTGACACTCAACCCGCTTCAGGCCGGTATCGGCACCATTGCCAATGCCGTATTGAACGGTTTTGCCGATAGCCCGTTCCACAATCTGCGTATGTATAGCGAAGTACTGCAGGACAGCACTTTCGATCTCTTCGATGCCGGAAAGCTCGACTTTGCATCCGGATCATCGATCACGCTCAGCCCCGCCTGCGGAGAGCGTGTCTTTAATAATATCGACCGTTACCGGGACAAGCTCATTCTGCGCCCGCAGGAAATCAGCAACCACCCGGAAGTCATCCGCCGTCTCGGCATTATCGGCATCAATACCGCGCTGGAATTCGACATTTACGGCAATGTGAACTCCACGCATGTTGACGGCACACATATGATGAACGGGATCGGTGGTTCAGGCGACTTTGCCCGTAACGCCTTTATCTCAATCTTTGTCACCAAATCCGAAGCCAAGAACGGCGCCATATCGTCTGTCGTTCCGATGGTTACGCATGTTGACCACAACGAACACGACGTGGATATTCTTGTCACTGAACAAGGTCTCGCCGACCTGCGTGGCCTCGCCCCGCGCGAACGCGCACGTGTCATCATTGATAACTGCGCACATCCGGATTATCGCCCACAGCTCAACGATTATTTCGACCGTGCATGCGCGCGTGGCGGACACACGCCTCACCTGATCGAAGAGGCTTTCAGCTGGCATCATCGCCGCCGCGAGACGGGCAGCATGCGCAGTTGATTATCTGGAAGGTCCTGCGCTGCCTGGTGCCAGCTTGATTTAAGTTCTTGCTTATAAAGCGGAACCTTCTTTTCCTTGAGACGTTGACCAGCACATTGTTTTTGGATTGGAGACGATGTGCCGGTTGCAAGAGCCCTGCTCTTCCTTCCGGTTTGAACGGGCTCAATCGGGCGGCGCGGAGGAACGGTCGCCGGTTAAGCAACGCAACCCCAAGTTCCGGGAAGGATCAGACCGCCTATGTCCATCCTCATCAGCCTTCTGATAACAATTCTTGTTATCTTCCTCGTACTTTACCTCATCAACATGCTGCCTCTGGATGCCAAGGTCAAACAGATCGCTCAAGTTATCGTGATCATCATCGGCATCATTTCGCTTCTGAAATACTTGGCGGTCTTCTGATTCAAGCCATCAACAGCCACAATACCGGCCAAAATCCCGGAGTGTCAGGTCCCTCGCCGCTCCGGGATTCTTTATAATGCCTTGCTGAAGGCAATTCCTGATTTATATTAGATAGTTATGATTTATGTCTTCTTGAGGCGTTTCTTTTAAACATAGTTGTGCTTAATTACATTTTCTCGTAACATATAACCATCATGCTACCTATGATTGTGTCATTAATGGCACTCATAAACAAAAAATTGTAGGAGGCGCATGGTGATACCTTTCCCCTCTCAGGCGTTCCTTTTATAAGGCCCGCAAAATAGAGCCCGTTCATCTGGGGTTCAGGCGGGGTCGTTGATCATCCTCACTCAGGGTTGGGAGTGCGAGGGCATGAAGAAGACTGCTCTTTTGAAAGCAGCATTGATAACGCTGTCTGTCGTACTGTTCTCGGTAGGAGCGACATCGATAGCGGCTTATTCCGCTGGCGTAAGCCCGGGCGTCGTTGCACTTACTCTAAGCGCAGGCATCCCCATGGCTACGGCGTTCCCATCCCTTGCCTATATTTTTCATCAGCACAGCAAGCTGAGAGATGCATATCTCCAGCTCGAGAAAGCGCATGTCGAACTGCAGGCACGCTCGCGAATCGATCACATGACTGGTCTTCTCAATCGCGAGGCGCTTTTCGAGGCTATGAAGATCAGCCGCTCCCGTATTGAGACCGGGACATTGCTCGTCGTCGACGCAGATCACTTCAAGGCGATCAACGACACGTTCGGCCATGGCGTTGGCGATCGCGCCTTGAAACTGATCGCATTCGCGCTTCAAAATGTAACCCGAAAAGGTGACCTCGTCGGACGCATCGGTGGAGAGGAATTCTGCGTTTTTCTGCCGGGGGCCAGTGGAGAAACCGGTATGCGCGTTGCACAGCGCATACGCGCGGAAGTGGAAAACACGCCGTTTCACACCACCGAGTACCAAGTCTATCCGTTGACGATCAGTATCGGTGTTGCATCTGCACCGAAAAACGAGACGAACTCGCAAGTACTCAGCCGCGCAGACCGCTGCCTTTATATGGCCAAGCAGCGCGGACGCAATTGTGTGGTCTTCGATGAGGAAAGTGGGCGCCTGGCCAGCGCGTCTGTCGTCTCGATCGCAAGTGCTCGTGAAGTAGCGCGCGGATAGCGCCGACTTCATTTCCAGGGTTCGATGACCTCTTCGGACCATCCAACCGGCACAAATCCCATCTTCTGATAGAGCTGCAATGCGCGCGGGCTGTCGAGCGTATTGGTGTGGATCGTTACCTTTTCCGGCATATGCGCCCAGGCCGCGGAAATGGCTTCACTCAGGAAGAATTTGCCGAGCCCTCGTCCCTGAAAGTCATCGATAAGGCCGAAATAGACGATCTCGGCAGCTTCCGGCAAAGCCGAGAGGTCAAGTTCGACAAAACCTGCCGGGCAGCCCTCTGCATAGAGGATGTGAATTTCGGTCGTATCGGCATGAATCGCAGCCGCCACCTCAACATCCGTCTGAACACGCCGCATCATCCAGTGATGTTTGCGGCCAACCCGTTCATAGAGATAGCGGTAATAGTGGACGGGCATATCGCCTGCGCGCATGATTGCCAGGCGGATACCGGAAGGTACCGGCACAGCAACGGCCTGACGGGTCGACATTTCCAGATGCGTGATGCGGGCAGTCAGTTTTTCGGACATGCTTATTCGGCTTCACCGGTCACGACGGACGTATCCTGCCTACTACCCCATTCGCTCCAGGAACCATCGTAAAGACGGTTATCCGTGTGGCCGAGCGACGTCAATGCCAGCGTGATGACAGCGGCGGTGACGCCCGACCCGCAACTTGTCACCACCGGCCTGGAAAGATCGACACCGGCCTCATCAAAAATCCTGCGCAGGCTAGCAATATCCTTCAATTCACCGTTTTCAGATAAAGTGCCGACAGGCACGTTGCGCGCACCGGGCATATGGCCGGAGCGCATACCGGCACGCGGTTCCGCGTCACGTCCGGTGAAGCGTCCGGCTGCACGCGCATCGGCGATCTGCGAGCGGCGTTCATCCACGATTTCGCGCATCTCCACAAAATCGACCACTGCCTTCTCGTTGAAGGATGGCGTGAACAGCGTGGATGCAATCTTCGTCGGCTCATCAGTCACCGGATAACCGGCCTTTTTCCATCTGTCGAAGCCGCCATTGAGAACATAGACGTTCTTCACGCCCATAACCCGGAACATCCACCAGACGCGCGGCGCGGAAAACATGCCCGGCCCGTCATAGACAACGACTGTTTCATCGGCGGTGATGCCCATTGCACCGACATGCTGGGCGAAAAGCTCAGGCGAGGGCAGCGTGTGCGGCAGACCGGACTCCTTGTCGGCGATCTTGTCCTGATCGAAAAAAACAGCGCCCGGAATATGCGCGGCGTTGTATTCGCCCTCGCCGTCGCGCCCAGCGGTGGGAAGATACCAGGAAGCATCGACAATCGCGATGCCGGGCTTGCCAAGCCGTTCTTTCAACCAGTCCCGCGAAACAACGAAAGCGCTTTTTTCAACCATGGGTCACTCCTGCAGCATGCGCCTCCAAAGACGGAAACATGCGAAAAACGAAAACTAAGCTTCTGGCAAGGCACCGAACCGAATGCGGAAGCGGCGGTTCTCCTTGCCCTTCTTTTCGATCTTGCCGATGTGGATTTCACCCACTTCCTGTGTCTCGGAAACGTGCGTGCCGCCGCAAGGTTGCGAATCCACCACGCCGTTTTCACCAATCAGGACAAGGCGTATGCGGCCAAGGCCTACCGGCGGGCGCACATTCTTCGACTTTACGATATCAGGATTTGCAAGGAACTCTTCATCGCTAATCCAGCGAATGGCAACCGCGTCATTGGCGTTGACGCGCTCCATCAACTTTTCGGTCACGAATTCCTTGGTGTAGGTCGGGTCGGGAAGGTCAAAATCAACGCGGCTTTCATCCTCCCCCACGGCTGCGCCGGTGATCGGGAACGGGCAGACCACGGAAAGCAGGTGACAGGCCGTGTGCATACGCATCAGCTTGTAGCGACGCGGCCAGTCGACATGCAGGACCAGCTTTTCGCCGATTGTGGGAGCAGCCTGCCCTTCTGCCGGAACATGAATGATTTCGTTCTTGTTTTCGCCGGTGACAGTCGCCGCTATCTCGATGCGGGAACCGTCAGCGCGCTCAAAAAAACCGATATCCCCCGGCTGGCCGCCGGAGGTCGCATAAAAATTCGTCTGGTCGAGAATGATCCCGCCGGTGTCGGTCATGGCGAGCACCGTGCCCTCCGCCGTTGAAAGATAGGAATCTTCGCGGAAAAGCGCTTCGGTCTCGTATGCCATGATTATCCCTCGAACGGTATGTCTATCTCGGTCTTCTTCTCCAGCCATCCGGGTACGGGCAGGTTCTTGCCACGCAGAAAGGCAGGGTTGAACAGCTTGGACTGGTAACGATTACCATAGTCGCAAAGCACCGTCACAATTGTGTGGCCCGGCCCGAGATCTTTTGCAAGCCGGATTGCGCCTGCAATATTGATGCCTGAGGAACCACCAAGGCAAAGCCCCTCATTTTCCACGAGATCGAACACGATATCGAGCGCCTCCGCGTCAGAAAGGCGGTAGGAGAAATCGGGCGTGAAGCCCTCAAGATTGGCGGTGATGCGGCCCTGCCCTATGCCTTCGGTGATCGAGTCGCCCTCGGCTTTCAGTTCGCCTGTCGTATAGAAGGAATGGAGTGCGGCTCCATAGGGATCGGCAAGTGCGACCTTGATACCGGCATTGTGGTCCTTCAGGCCAAATGCTGTGCCGACAAGCGTTCCACCCGATCCGACAGCGGCGACAAACCCATCGACCTTGCCATCGGTATCGCGCCAGATTTCCTTTGCCGTTGTTTCGATATGGGCTTGCCGGTTGATCGGATTGTCGAACTGGTTAGCCCATACCGCACCATTAGGCTCGGTCTTTGCCAGTTGTTCGGCCAGGCGTCCGGACAGACGCACATAATTGTTCGGGTTTCGATAGGGTGCAGCTGGAACTTCGATCAGTTCCGCGCCAAGCAGACGCAGGGCGTCCTTCTTTTCCTGACTCTGCGTTTCGGGAATAACGATAACGGTGCGATAGCCAAGTGCTTTCGCGACCATAGTGAGTCCAATGCCGGTATTGCCAGCCGTGCCTTCAACGATGACACCGCCGGGTTTCAGAAGCCCGCGCTTTTCGGCATCACGAATAATATTGAGCGCTGCCCGATCCTTCACCGATTGGCCGGGATTGAGAAACTCAGCCTTGCCGTAAATTGCGCAGCCAGTCAGCTCGGACGCTTTCTTCAAATGGATCAATGGCGTATTGCCGATAGCGTCGAGCACCGATTGGAACATGGCTTACGTCCTTCCTGTTTCGCAGAGGAAGTTATGAGGAAGCGCCCTGCCCTTCAAGCAAGCATGGAATATTTTTCCTGTCCGATACGCAAATCGAAACCCGTTTTGCGGCTATAAATAGAAAAGCCGCCCGAAATGGGCGGCTTTTTGGAAAAATGTTTGAGGTGAGCAGCTTATGCTGCGCGCTGTCCGCCATTGCCATTGGCATTGCGACGCTTGCGGCGGAACGGACGCTTCGCTTTCGGAGCACCTTCACCGCTCGCGTGAGCGCTTCCGCGATGTTCCCCAGCCTTCGGCGCGGCGCGGCGCGGCTTCTGTGGCATTCCGCCTTTACGATGCCCGGTCTTCTGCGGACGCTCGCCCGGAGTAGCGGCTCGCGGAGCTGGAGCCGGCGCAAGCTCCACAGGTGCATCTTTGATCGGAAGCTTATTGCGCGTCACACGCTCGACCGCTTTCAGCTTGGATTCTTCCGCTGCCGGGTCGTAGAGCGTAATCGATGCGCCGCTGGCGCCATTACGGCCAGTGCGTCCGATACGATGCACATAGGTTTCGGGCTCATCTGGCAGATCGTAGTTCACGACGTGGCTGATACCCGGCACGTCGATGCCGCGTGCAGCAATGTCGGTTGCTATCAAAATCCGCAGCGATCCATCACGGAATCCGTTCAGCGCGCGCTGACGTGCATTCTGCGACTTGTTGCCGTGGATGGCGGCAACTTCATAGCCATCGCGTTCCAGATGACGGACGACTGCATCGGCACCGTGCTTCGTACGGGTGAAGACGATGACCGAACGCATGGCCTTGTCACCCAGCAGTGCCGAAAGAAGACGACGCTTCTCCTTGGTGTGCACGGGATGGACGACCTGCGTAATTTCTGCAGCCGTCGTTCCCTGCGGAGCAACTTCCACGCGAACCGGGTCACGCAGCAGGCTTCCAGCCAGCGATGCGATTTCCTTCGGCATTGTTGCCGAAAACAATGCGGTCTGACGATCGGAATGGGTCGCTTTTGCGATGCGCTTCACGTCGTTGATGAAGCCCATGTCCAGCATACGGTCAGCCTCGTCGAGAACGAGCCAGCGCGTCTGTGAAAGGTCTACCAAACCGTCACGCATCAGATCGGTCAGACGGCCGGGCGTGGCGATCAGAACGTCGATGCCCGGCGCGATACGCTTGATCTGCGACAGTTTGGAAACGCCGCCAAGAACAAGTGCCGTCGAGATATGCGCGTGTTTGGAAACATTGCGGATTGTCTGTTCGATCTGCACGGCAAGTTCACGCGTCGGCGCCAGGATCAAAGCGCGTGCCGTCTTCGGACGGCGCTTGTCGCCGAGGCCGATGATTTTCTGCAGGATAGGCAGGCTGAAAGCCGCAGTCTTGCCGGAGCCCGTCTGCGCAATACCAAGAATATCGCGACCTTCAAGCTGGTGTGGAATCGCCTGCAACTGGATAGGCTTCGGCTCGGTCATGCCAGCGGCTTCGACGCCCTTGAGCAAAATGCCGGTAACGCCGAGAGCGGCAAAGCCGCCCGTAATTTCTTTTGTCAATTCAATCTCTTTCGGCGGCACCATGATGTCATGGTCCGCATCCAAATGCCGGTCAAGCGCAACTTGCCGAACTCTATCTGTTCAATGATAACGACGGGACGCCGAAGTTTGTAAACTCCTGGCGACTTGCGCTGCCGTGCCCGAACATTTTCTCGGGTCTCCCCGCTTCCGGACCATTCCGGAAGACAGAGGCGAGACGCAACAAGTCCAATGCCGGGAAAGCCGACGAACACGTCGGCCCATGCGCCTGACGCGGCATATGGGGTGTTTTCACCGAAAAAGCAACCGATTTTGCTTAAACCACCGAAATCAGATGATGAAATCAGCAAGTACCTGATTGTCCGTGATGTCCTGATAGGCCCAGCCCGCTTCTGCGAATTTCTTTTCCAGAAGCTTGAAGTTTGACGCGTTTTTCGTTTCGATGCCAATCAGCACAGAACCGAAATTGCGCGCTGATTTCTTCAGATATTCGAAACGCGCGATATCATCTTCCGGTCCCAGAAGATCGAGGAACGAGCGCAGCGCGCCCGGCCTCTGCGGAAAGCGGAAGATGAAATATTTCTTCAGGCCTTCGAAGCGAAGCGCACGTTCACGAACGTCCGGCAGGCGTTCGAAATCGAAGTTGCCACCTGAAACGACGATGACAACCCGCTTACCCTTGATATCGCTCTTCTTGAAATCCTTCAGCGCATCGATGCCGAGTGCGCCCGCAGGTTCAAGCACGACACCCTCGATATTGAGCATCTCGATGATGGTCGCGCAAAGCCGGTTTTCCGGAACCGTTATGACAGTTTTCGGATCAAAGCCTTTGAGAAGCTTGAAGTTTTCCTTGCCGATCTCGGCAACAGCCGCGCCATCGACGAAATTGTCGACATGGGCGAGCTTGATACGCTTGCCTGCCTCAAGGCTGCCTTTCAGGCTCGCCGCGCCCTGTGGTTCGATAAAGCGGAAACTCGTCTTCCAACCGCGATCGGAAACATATTGTGTAACGCCGCCGGACAGCCCGCCGCCACCGACAGGCAGCAGGATAAAGTCGGGCTTCTTCCCTTCCGGCAATTGCCGTTCGATCTCCAGCGCTACCGTGGCCTGTCCTTCGACAATGCCGGGATGATCAAAAGGTGGCACCATCACGCCCTTATGGCTTGCGGCAAATTCCTGCGAGGCGGCATAGCAAACGTCGAAAATATCGCCCACCAGCTTGATTTCGATGAATTCGCCGCCAAAAGCGCGGGTCTTGTCAATTTTCTGCTGCGGCGTTGTAACCGGCATGAACACGACGCCCTTGCGGCCAAAATGGCGGCAGACAAATGCAAAGCCCTGCGCATGATTGCCTGCGGAAGCGCAAACGAACACTACATTCTTGTCGGTTGTTTCGACCGCCTTGGAAATGAAATTGAAGGCACCGCGAATCTTGTAGGAACGGACAGGCGTCAGGTCTTCGCGCTTCAGCCAAATTTCCGCGCCGTATTTCCGCGACAGGTAATCGTTGAGCTGCAGCGGCGTTTCGGGAAACAGCGCGCGCATTGCCTTTTCGGCCTGAGATACGGATTTGACGAAGGCGGTCATTATTCGACTTTCTGCATTTCCTGCGGGATTTTGCCCATCGCTACATGGGTTTGACAATGCAGACAAGGTTGAAGCTGGTCAGGCCGTTAATTCAACGATTTAGAGTAAGCATATATTCGGCAATGCTAACTGTTGATGTTAGCAGGCTTTGTGGCTTGAATTCATGATACAAATCATGACATAGACAATGGCAGTTGCTGCGGTCGTGGCGAAATTGGTATACGCAACGGACTTAAAATCCGTCGTCTTTTAGACTTGCGGGTTCAAGTCCCGCCGACCGCACCATCTTTCCTTTTTTGCCTCTGTTTTTCCCTTATCGGTCTCGGACAACCTCGTCTTGGCGGTTTGCTGCCCTATCCTCCTGTCTTCCCCTTATCGAAACAGATGCAGACGGAACAATGGAAGAGCAAGCCACACAGATTATCGCAAATACCAACGCATTCGTTCTCCAGATCTACGACCTTCTCATACGATATTCGGTCTCCACACTGGGGGCGCTGATTATCCTTTGTGTCGGCTGGATACTGGCCGGAATCCTTCAGAAATGGACGATACAGTCGCTATCAAAAATTCGCGGTTTCGACCCGACACTCATTGGCTTTTTCGGAACGATGGTTCGATATGCCGTGCTGATTGTCATTTTGGTAATGGTCCTCGGACAATTCGGCGTCCAGACCGCTTCCATTCTCGCTGCCCTTGGAGCAATCGGTCTTGCGATCGGTCTCGCCCTTCAGGGCACACTGCAAAACATTGCTGCCGGCATTATGCTTCTGGTTCTCAGACCATTTCGCGTTGGCGAATACATCAGCACCGGAACAGTTGTTGGGACCGTGCAGGAAATTGGCCTTTTTGCCACCGAGCTGAAGACTTACGATGGACTGTACATCCTTGCGCCCAATTCTACGCTGTGGAATACGCCTGTCACCAATTACAGCAGGATGAAATCTCGGATGCATGATTTCAAGGTTGGGATTGGATACGAGGACGATATTGGCCAAGCCTTGTCCATCATCAAGGAGATTGTCGAGGCACAGAAAGGCGTTCTTGCAAAACCGGAACCAGTCTACTTTGTATCGGAACTGGCCGACAGTTCGGTCATCCTGTGCTGTCGGTATTGGATCAATAGTGCAGATTACATGAAAGTTTCATGGAATACGGTGAAAGCCGTGAAAACGTCATTCGACAAAGCCGGGATTAATATTCCCTATCCGCAGGTAACTTATCACAATGCAGCGCCGGATAAGGCGGAGCAGGCCAACGCGGCATCATAAACAAGTTGGAAAGCCGCTATCAGATAGCGGCTTCTCTATTTGAAACGCAATCAACCGTGAAGCTTCTCTGCTATTTCCGCAACGCGTTTACCCTGGAATCTGGCTCCGTCCAGTTCCTGTTCCGAAGGCTGGCGAGAACCATCACCATCGGCGGTTGTCGTCATCCCATAAGGAGCACCGCCGCGCACCACATCGTTACCCATCTGCCCTTGGTAAGCATAGGAAAGCGGGACGATAATCATACCGTGATGCTGCATCTGCCACTGCGTGGAAATAAGCGCCAGTTCCGCCCCACCATGCTGGGTGGCTGTTGAAACTATCGCCGATCCCACCTTGTTGATGAGCGCGCCCTTTGCCCAAAGTCCGCCGGTTTGGTCGAGAAAATTCTTCATCTGGGCCGCCATCATGCCGTAGCGGGTGGCGGTACCGATGATAATGGCGTCGTAATCCGCAAGCTCAGCTGGCGTGGCGATTGGTGCATCTTGGTCAACCTTATAATGCGAGGCTTTCGCGACATCGGGCGGTACCAACTCGGGAACCCGCTTGATGGTAACCTCCGCACCGCCTTCGCGCGCGCCTTTAGCGGCGGCCTTGGCCATTTGTTCCATGTGACCATAGGCCGAATAATACAGCACCAGCACTTTAACCATGTGACGTCTCCATATCCCGTTTTGTGAGGCTCAACCTCGACAGGATCAATTAGGGGGGTGACCTCCTTTGGAAAGACACAACTTCTCGCAAACGGAAGAAATGCTGAAATAAAGCAGTTGCAGCCTCGTCCTGCCGGCGCTTAACTGATGTCAGAAATGGAGTCTGGATATGACCAACAATCCGCAGCAAGCCGTCAAAGCCGCCATGCTGGCAATTGGCGACGAGCTTCTCTCGGGCCGCACCAAGGATAAGAATATCGGGCATCTGGCTGACGTCCTGACAGCAGCAGGCATTGATCTCAAGGAAGTGCGGATCGTTCCGGACGAGGAAGCGGCCATCGTAGCGGCTCTCGATGCATTGAGGCCGCATTATGACTATGTCTTCACGTCAGGCGGGATAGGCCCTACCCATGATGACATTACCGCCGATGCGGTTTCCGCAGCCTTTGGCGTCCCATGCATCTATGACGAGAAAGCCATGAAGCTGCTCGGCGACAATTATGCAAAGCGCGGACTGGAATTCACCGACTCACGCAAGCGCATGGCGCGCATGCCGCAAGGTTCGGAGCATATAGCGAACCCCATCTCCGCTGCTCCCGGTTTTCATATCGGCAATGTCTATGTGATGGCGGGCGTGCCGTCCGTCTTTCAGGCGATGCTCGACAATGTGCTGCCCACATTGAAGACGGGCCGCAAACTTCTGTCCAGATCAGTATTTTGTCCTTTTGGCGAGGGTGTGATCGGCGCTCCTCTGACGGAAATCCAGAAAGAAAACCCCGACACGATCATCGGCTCCTATCCGAAATTCGAGAATGGACGTTTCAGCACTGAACTCGTCGTACGCGGAAGCGATCCTGAAAAAATCGATATAGCAATCCTTGCAATCGAAAAAATGATCTCGTCGCTCGAGACTGAAGGGGCTGCTTAATCCTCTGCAACCTTTTGCCCGCGCAACTCGTTGCACTATATGCTAAAATAGAAACACAGCTGGAAGGAGTTCGGTCATGTCCTACAAGACGGTGGTTGCCTATTCTCGCAGTGAATCCGAGTTGAAACGGGTCGTGTCCGCCGTTGGACTTTTGAAGCAGAAGGTGCCGGACATTCATGTCATCGGGCTATATTCAATCCCTTCCCCCATCGTTTATGCCGATCCTAACGGCTTCATAGATCCGGGAATGTTCGAACTGCATGACAAGCAGCACAAGGAACTTTCCGAAAGACTGAAACATGTCTTTGAGGAAGAGATGCGTCGCCAGGGCATCGGCTATGAGTATCGCATCACACGCTCGGAAACGGGCACAGCTGCAGACGGAGTGCTCACTGCATGTCTTGGAGCCGAGCTGCTGGTCGCCGGGCAACCCGATCCGGACGACCCTGCCACCAATGACGAAACCGCCGATACGATAGTCTTCAATTCGAGCTGTCCCGTTTTGCTGGTTCCCTATGCGCCTGTACTGCAGATGGTTTCACTTGACCGCATCGTCGTTGCCTTTAATGGCAAGCGGGAAGCAGCCCGAGCCGCTTTTGACGCCCTGCCCTTGATGAAACATGCGGACAGAACGGAAATCGTTTGGATTGATCCGCCGGAAATCGAAGGGGAGGATCAAGCTCTGGCGAGCCATGATATTGCAGAGTCAATATCGCGGCATGGCATTAACGTAACTCCTACGGCTATCGCATCCAACGGACGCTATGCGCAGGATGCGTTGCGGGAACATATCATCGCGGAACGCGCCGATCTTCTTGTGATGGGCGCTTACAGTCATTCCCGGCTGCGAGAGCTGGTCTTTGGTGGTGTAACGCGCTCCATGTTGAACGAGCTTCCCATTCTCACGCTTTTCTCGCGTTAGAAGACACGATTAAAGCCAGTTTGATCCGACAACTGGCCCACAACTGCCATCTGATGACACGACACGCTTGCAAGAACACCATTTTTGCGGTTATCAGCATCACCCGGCGCTGACTGTGCCGGGTGGAGAGCCTTTTCCTCTCCCGCCGCCCGCCTGAAATGGGCACGGATGAAGAAAAGCTGCAGATCCTGACAGTTACAGCGCTTGGCAATCCGTCACAGCGCATTTTTGGTTTCTAAAGGTCCGGAGAACGAACTCCGGATCGTTCCACGGAGCGTTTCGATGTCCTTGCCAGATAAAGCCTTTCCCGTTTCCTGGGATCAGTTCCACCGCGATGCCCGCGCCCTCGCCTGGCGGATTTCCGGCATGGGTCGTGAATGGCACGCAATTGTCGCCATCACTCGCGGCGGTCTGGTCCCTGCTGCCATCGTTTGCCGTGAGCTTGGCATTCGCCTCATCGAAACTGTCTGCATCGCTTCCTATCATGATTACACGTCGCAGGGCGAGATGCAGGTTCTCAAGGGTGTAAGTGAGACATTGCTGGACAACGGCGGAGAAGGCGTCATCGTCGTTGACGATCTCACTGATACCGGCAAGACCGCAGCCATCGTTCGCGAAATGATGCCAAAGGCACATTTCGCTACCGTTTATGCCAAGCCCAAAGGTCGTCCGCTGATCGATACCTTCGTAACGGAAGTGTCTCAGGACACCTGGATCTACTTCCCTTGGGATATGGGTTTCACTTATCAGGAGCCGATCGCAGGCGATAAGCGCGGCTGAAGTCCGACCTAGTCAGATTGAAGTGGCAACCCATCAGTTGTGCCTCAGGTAAACCTGATGCGGTCTTCCACCCGCCAGCTCAAATACCACAAAACGAAAGCAAACGAACGCGATTGCGGTGATATTTCCGCCGCAATCGCGTCTTATGGAAAACGTATCGAATTAACGCCGGTTAAGGGCGGATTGCATTTTCAAAGCTGCTATTCCTACCCCGAAATTTCAGTAATACCTTTAAAATAAAAGATTTTTTTAGATATTCTCAAAGGTCTGCGGCCTAACTAACCAGTTGTTATTTTGGCGAATCGGATCATGTTATAAAGAAAAAGGGGATTTTCGCGGTGAAGTCGCAAGTAAAACAACTGATTGCAACCGAGAAGCGTATTTTGACGCCTTCCGGTCGTTTGCAGCAGGTTGCAGCGCTTGTTTATCGTCGCGATATGGGCTCTCTCAAGGTTCTTGTCATCACAAGTCGCGGAACGGGCCGCTGGATCATACCGAAGGGGTGGCCACAGGTCGGGCGTACGCTTGCGGAAACCGCACTTCGTGAAGCATATGAAGAAGCTGGCATTCGTGGTGAGATTTCTCCGATCCCGATCGGTAGCTTCTGCTACTGCAAGACGGACCTTCCACCCGAACGCATAAACCAGTTCACGGCAGCGGTATTCGCGGTCCAGTTCACCGGGCAGGAGAAAGACTGGCCTGAACGGGATCAGCGCATCTGCGAATGGGTGTCGCCCCAGGAAGCGGCCAAGCGTGTCGAAGAGACAGAACTAAAGCAGATATTGAATCAATTTGGTGATTCGGGGATCGCCGCAGCTGCCGAGTAGACTGCATGCTGCCCGCTTGTTGCGCAATATAGCTCTGGATCGTCGTCGTATTACGGAGATTTCCCCTTTTAGGTGGTGGATGCTGCTGGTTTTATCCCCTAGGCTGGCGATAGAAGCGCCGGCCTCAACTCGCAAAACCATATAGCCGGCTTGGTTCATAAAAGCATCGCTTCTCCCCGTTATCCACATTTGCCCCATGCGGTTACGCACAATATCTAGATGCTTAAGCGTTGCAGCAAACCATTGCTTGACGCTCGAAGCCGAGTCGTTTTTTATGAGGCTATCGTTGCGGAAGTAACGTGATCGGGTGTTGTAATCTGCCGATCTTTTTTTCGGTCAAGTTGAGTATCGAACGGGCGTTACGCTTTGAAAGTGTGGTTGTCGCTCGGTGCTTTTTCGCGTCCAGATTCTGGGCTCAACCTTCTCTGAGGCAGCAGATGCAGCATCAAGCAGAAACAGCGTTAACACTAGATTTAGTATTTGCGCTCATGCTTCGTACAAGATAAGGTATTTTCCGTTCTGCTGATTTTGGACCGCGATAGTGCCAGCAAGGTTGCAATTGGGCTCCCCTGAGGCGTTTTTTCGTGAACTCTAGATGAAGCAGAAGCGGATTTTCGGGAGTTTTCTCCCCAACAAGACGCTCCTCCTCGCAGAAGAGCAGTTTTGACAGAGACGCGATACAGACAGGCCGTGGCTGAAAACCGTCACTAGAGCTACTATATATAGAACGTTTGGATGGGACAGATGAAGATCGAACGCCGTTTCACGAAAGAGAATCAGTCGGCCTATGCGGACATCGCGTTCCGGACTGCGACCAGCGAGATCAAGAATCCCGATGGATCCATCGTATTCCGCCTCGAAAACATCAATGTACCCGCGCAGTTCAGCCAGGTTGCCGCTGACATTCTCGCGCAGAAATATTTCCGCAAGGCTGGCGTTCCCGCGCAGCTGAAGAAGGTCGAGGAAAACGACGTTCCTTCGTGGCTATGGCGCTCGGTCGCCGACGAGGAGGCACTTGCCAAACTGCCTGAAAACGAACGCTACGGCTCCGAAATGGATGCCTGCCAGGTTTTTGATCGTCTCGCCGGTACCTGGACGTACTGGGGCTGGAAGGGCGGCTATTTCGCGTCTGAAGAAGATGCCCTCGCCTTCCGCGACGAGCTTGCCTATATGCTCGCGACCCAGCGCGTGGCGCCGAACAGCCCGCAATGGTTCAATACAGGTCTCCACTGGGCCTATGGTATCGATGGTCCTGGCCAGGGCCATTTCTATGTCGACTGGCAGACCGGTAAACTGACTAAGTCCAAGTCGGCCTACGAACATCCACAGCCGCATGCCTGCTTTATCCAGTCCGTTGGCGACGATCTCGTCAATGAAGGTGGCATCATGGATCTGTGGGTCCGCGAAGCCCGTCTGTTCAAATATGGTTCCGGCACAGGTTCCAATTTCAGCTATCTGCGCGGCGAAGGTGAAAAGCTTTCCGGCGGCGGCAAGTCCTCCGGCCTGATGAGCTTCCTCAAGATCGGCGACCGCGCTGCGGGTGCCATCAAGTCGGGTGGCACGACCCGCCGCGCCGCCAAGATGGTGGTGGTCGACATCGATCACCCGGATATCGAGGAATATATCGA
The DNA here is from genome assembly GCF_041929965.1 of Brucella oryzae. Lineage (NCBI taxonomy): Bacteria > Pseudomonadati > Pseudomonadota > Alphaproteobacteria > Hyphomicrobiales > Brucellaceae > Brucella > Brucella oryzae. The sequence goes on from NZ_JBHEEO010000008.1 coordinate 61,059, forward strand.
CTGGAAGGTGAAGGAAGAGCAGAAGGTTGCTTCGCTTGTCACCGGCTCCAAGATCGTCAAGCAGCATCTGACTGCCATCATGAAGGCTTGCGTCAACTGCGAAGCCGATAATGATGATTGCTTCGACCCTTCGAAGAACCCTGCCCTGAAGCGCGAAATCAAGGCCGCGAAGAAGAATCAGGTTCCGGAAAACTACGTCAAGCGCGTGATCCAGTTCGCGCGTCAGGGCTACACCGACATTCAGTTCAAGACCTATGATACAGACTGGGATTCGGAAGCCTATCTCACCGTTTCAGGCCAGAATTCCAACAATTCCGTCTCGCTGAAAGACGAATTCCTGCGCGCGGTCGAAAACGACGGCGACTGGGACCTGACGGCTCGTCGCGACGGTCGCGTCATGAAGACGTTGAAGGCGCGCGATCTCTGGGAAAAGATTGGTTATGCCGCATGGGCGTCCGCCGATCCGGGACTGCACTACAACACGACCATGAATGACTGGCACACCTGCCCGGCTGCCGGTCCGATTCGCGCCTCCAATCCGTGCTCGGAATATATGTTCCTCGACGATACGGCTTGTAACCTGGCGTCGATCAACCTGCTCACATATCGCAACAAGGACGGTTCGTTCGATATCGCGGCCTATGAACATACGGCACGCCTTTGGACCATCGTTCTCGAAATTTCGGTGATGATGGCGCAGTTCCCTTCAAAGGAAATCGCTCGCCTGTCCTACGAATACCGTACACTCGGTCTCGGCTACGCCAATATTGGCGGCCTGCTGATGACTTCCGGTATTCCTTATGACTCCGACGAAGGCCGTGCAATCTGCGGCGCGCTGACGGCTATCATGACCGGTGTGGCCTATGCGACCTCTGCCGAAATGGCAAAGGAACTCGGAACCTTCCCAAGCTATGAGCCAAACGCCGGGCATATGCTGCGCGTCATTCGCAACCATCGTCTGGCCGCCCATGGCAAGACAGAAGGTTATGAAGGCCTCGCCGTTAATCCGGTGGCGCTGATTGCCGAGGATTGCCCGGACCAGGATCTGATCGCCCATGCCCGCGCGGCCTGGGACAAGGCGCTGGAACTTGGCGAAAAGCACGGCTACCGCAATGCACAGTCCACTGTCATCGCGCCGACTGGTACAATCGGCCTCGTCATGGACTGTGACACGACCGGCATCGAACCTGATTTTGCACTGGTGAAGTTCAAGAAGCTGGCCGGTGGCGGTTACTTCAAGATCATCAACCGTGCCGTACCGGAAGCACTCCGTACGCTCGGTTATTCGGAAAGCCAGATCGCCGAAATCGAAGCCTATGCTGTCGGTCACGGCAACATCAATCAGGCTCCAGGCATCAATCCTTCGTCGCTGAAATCCAAGGGTTTCACCGATGAGAAGATCGAAGCACTGAATGCAGCGCTCAAGAGCGCCTTCGACATCAAGTTCGCTTTCAACAAGTGGACGCTGGGCGAAGATTTCTGCAAGGACGTGCTGAAGCTCACCGACGAACAGCTGAACGACTTCTCGTTTGAAATGTTGCCGACGCTGGGTTTCTCCAAGAAGGACATCGAAGCTGCCAACATCCACGTTTGCGGCGCGATGACCCTCGAAGGTGCGCCGTTCCTTAAGGAAGAGCACTACGCGGTGTTCGATTGCGCCAATCCGTGCGGCAAGATCGGCAAGCGTTACTTGTCGGTGGATAGCCATATCCGCATGATGGCTGCGGCGCAGCCGTTCATTTCGGGTGCGATCTCCAAGACGATCAACATGCCGAATGACGCAACCGTCGAAGACTGCAAGAACGCCTATATGCTGTCCTGGAAGCTGGCTCTTAAGGCTAACGCGCTTTACCGTGACGGTTCCAAGCTTTCGCAGCCGCTCAATGCCGCGCTTATTGCGGATGATGAAGACGACGATGATGCAGTTGAAGCGCTGATCGAAGCACCGGCAGCTGCTCGTGCCGTTCAGGTAACGGAACGCATCGTCGAGAAGGTTGTTGAGAAGATCGTGCATGAGCGCGATAAGCTGCCGAACCGTCGTCAGGGTTATACCCAGAAGGCAGTCGTCGGTGGACACAAGGTCTATCTGCGCACCGGTGAATTCGGTGACGGACGCCTCGGCGAAATCTTCATCGACATGCATAAGGAAGGCGCTGCTTTCCGTGCGATGATGAACAACTTCGCCATCGCCGTATCGCTCGGTTTGCAATATGGCGTGCCACTCGAAGAATATGTGGAAGCTTTCACTTTCACGAAATTCGAACCGGCTGGCATGGTCATCGGCAACGATGCCATCAAGACCGCAACGTCGATCATCGACTATGTCTTCCGCGAACTGGCCGTGTCCTATCTCGGTCGCAATGACCTCGCCCATGTCGATACAAGCGATTTCGGCAATACCGCGCTCGGCAAGGGTATAAAGGAAGGCAAGACCAATCTGGTTTCGACCGGCTGGACGCGCGGTTACAAGCCTACGCTGGTGACGAACTCGGGTAACGAAGCCAAGGGATCTACGAATTCTGCACCGCAGGCTTCCAATGTCACAACCTTGAAGTCGACCGCTCCGACGGGCAACCACCGCCCGGCAACGATCGGTCTGGTGACGGACGGTGCGACGGCGTTCAAGCGCGAGTTCGAGGAACAGCCTGCTCCAGCGCAACAGCAGGAAAGTTCATCGGCCACCGAACTTTTCTCGGATAAGGCTGCAGCGGATGCTGCCTCAGCTCGGGCCGAAAGTGCAAATGCCGCCAAGAGGCTGGAAGCTGATCGCCGCATCAAGTCAATGATGCAGGGCTATACGGGCGATAGCTGCACCGAGTGCCAGAACTTTACCATGGTTCGTAATGGCACTTGCCTGAAGTGTGACACTTGTGGCGCAACGAGCGGCTGTAGCTAAGATTAGCTGATATAAAAGCGGGTAAGAAAGGCCCGCCTGGTGCGGGCTTTTCTGTATTTTGTGTCTATAGAAAGACAAGTTGCACACCGATTGTAATCGTATGGCCTCATGTAACATTTAATGAAACTCGGAACGAACTGACTATTCCGACGTTCATCCTAAGCAACCGAACGTATAAAGGAGATAGTTATGTTCAGGACTACACTTCTGACGACGTGCGCATTGCTGGTTGGCAGCGCAGCTTATGCTCAGACAACCGCGCCTGCGCCCGCCCCTGCCGAGCCACCGGCTGCCGCAGAAGAGATGCCGGTTTCATCCAAGGACATGTTTGGCAATCCCACATCGGGTGAGACCAACAAGGTCGGTTTTCTTGAACCCAAAGAAGGCCAGCTTCTCGTCTCCTCTTTCATAGGCCAGAACGTCTATGAAAGTGACGCGGCCGACGCACAAACCGTCGGCAAGCTGAATGACCTCATCGTCAGCCCCGAAGGTGAAATTGAGGCTGCAGTGATCGGTGTGGGTGGTTTTCTTGGCATCGGTGAAAAGGACGTTGCAGTAAGCCCGGACCAGTTGCAGCTCGCAACGCGCAGTGACGGCAAAAAATGGCTGGTCATCAAGGCAACCAAACAACAGCTGACCGATGCACCGGCATTTGACCGTTCGAAACTTTTTGCGGATGGTGTAGCCGATCCTTCAGCAGCAAACGAGACGAATGCTCCGACGACTGACGCGCCGGCAAGCGATACGGCTCCCACATCGCCACCTCCAGCACAGTAATATCGTCTCGATATCCAATACAACAAGTCTACCCCGGCCTTTTGGTCGGGGTTTTGATGCAGATAGTCATTGCTCGCGGTTGAAATCTTCATACGGCTGCTTTAATTCCTGATAGAACGCAATACAGACGTCGTAACACAGCCCTTAAAATCTCCGCAGGTTAATCTCAGGAAAGTCTATTGTCGGAATTTTTTATTGCTAATCCCTGGGCGGAAACGCTTAGCGCACTCGGGGGATTATTTCTTTCAGCTTTCATTGCAAACTTTCTGATCAAGGCGATCTTGCTGAAACTGCTTGATCGTATTGTCCAGAAAACATCGTTCGGGCAGGACGAAGAGCTAAAGAAACACGGCGTCATCAGCCGCCTTGCCAATATCGTTCCGGCCTTGATCATTTCATCTGGAATCATGGCGGTGCCGGGTCTTCCCGAGGGCGTCATTACCGTCATCCGAAATGTGGCGATAGCCTTCATCATTTTGACGTTGGCTCTGGCGGTCAACGCAGTGTTCGGGCTTGTCGACACCCTTTATCATCGCCGTCCAGAGGCAAGATTCCGCCCCATGAAGGGCTATATTCAGGTCGCCAAGCTGGCAGTCTATATCATCGCGACGGTTCTCATCATCGCGACATTACTGGATAAATCGCCGGTTATCCTTCTTTCGGGTGTCGGCGCCATGGCAGCCGTGCTCATCCTGGTCTTTCAGGATACGTTGCTTTCATTGGTCGCCAGTATGCAGATCGCCTCCTCCAACATGGTCCGCGTCGGTGACTGGATCGAAATGAAAAACCTCGACGCCAATGGCGATGTCACGGAAATCGCGCTCTATACCGTCAAAGTCCAGAATTTCGACAAGACGATCACCACCATTCCAATCCGCAAGCTCATAACCGAGCCGATGAAGAATTATCGCGGTATGCAAGAATCCGGTGGGCGTCGCATCAAGCGCGCACTTTATATCGATCAGAACACTATTCGTTTTCTGTCGGATGAGGAGCGAACCAGACTTGGCACAGTTAATTGGCTCGCGGATTATCTGCCGAAAAAAGCCAAGGAAATTGCCGAATGGAACCAGAAGCTCGGCGAGCGCGCCAATAACCCGGTCAATAGGCGACAGTTCACCAATATTGGTACATTTCGTGCCTATGTGGACAATTATCTGCGCAATCATCCTGGTGTACATAAAGGCATGACGCTGTTGGTGCGTCAGATGGATCCCACGCCTGAAGGCCTGCCGCTTGAAATCTACTGTTTCACGAACACAACTGTCTGGGCGTCGTTTGAACAGATCCAGTCGGACATTTTCGATCACCTTTATGCGGTTTTGCCGGAGTTTGGCCTCAGCGCCTTCCAGAATCCGAGCGGCAATGATTTTCGCAAACTGACGATCAGCGCGCCTGTTGAACAGCCTCAATAACCTTGGCGTTCAGGCGTTGAACATTGTAGCGAGTGCGAGATGGTGTCAGGCCAAGACGGACTACGGCAAGACGCATCGATGGAACAATCATCGCGCTTTGCCCGTCGTGACCTGACATCCAGAAGGCATCTTCGGGAATGCCGTCCTGGCCTGCTTTCACACCACTAATCTGCAGCCAGACCTGTGCCGAACCATAGCGTCCTTCGGACTCTGGTCTGGGCTTGCGCATAAATGAAATAAAGTTCGCTGGCAGAGCAGGCTTTCCGTACAGATTTCCGCCATCCGCGAGAAATGCACCGAGCCGCGCCCAGTCACGGGCCGTAGCGTACATATAGGAAGAGCCGGCAAAGACACCCGATGCATCCGTCTCCAGAATGGCGCTACTCATACCAAGCGGACCGAAAAGCGCTAATCGCGGATAGGCCAGAGCTTCCTCACGGCTCTTGAAACTGTCCATGAATAGCTCTGACAGAATATTGGCCGTTCCGCTGGAATAATTGAATTTCGTCCCAGGCGCAGCCTCCAGCGGTAAAGACGCGGCAAAACCGGCCATGTCTGGCTCCAGATAAAGCATGCGCGTGACGTCAGTAACAGTGCCATAATCTTCATCGAAGCGCAGGCCGCTATTCATCGCCATCAGGTTTGCCAGAGAAATCTTCGCCCGTTCATCACTTTTCCATTCCGGCAGAAGCGCGGTGGTTTCCAAACTCATGCGCCCTTCGGCAATCCGCATACCAATCAATGTCGCAATGACGGACTTGGTCATGGACCAACCCAGCAAAGGCGTATCGGCATTAAAACCTGAACCGTAATTCTCGGCGATCAGCTTGCCGTCGTGGATGACCGCAATCGCACGCATACCTGGACCAGCAAGTGCCTGATCCTCAATCACAGTCTGCACCGTCGGATCGGGCTCGATCCGGATCGGCTCCGCCGGTACCTGCGGGCCTGTTGGAATTTCAACACGCAAATCGTGTTTCTGGATATTCGCGCATCCAAGCGCGGGGCGATAAGTTGCAGTACTCGGTGCGAAAAAGCTAAAAATACGCACCGTCACGCTGGTGTCATTCTCGTCGAGAGAGGCGTTCAGAAATCGCAGAAGCGGGTTTCCCGGTGCCTGAACATCATCTGCAAGGACGGCATCAGCATCCCGGCCTGCAACGAAAACGTTCGAGCAAATAATCTTTGCGGCATAGCCGGTTCCCACACGCAAGAGTTCAGGCGGTTTAATGGCCAGCCAGAGAATTGCTCCAAGCACAATGGCAAGCAGAAGACCACCGACAAACTTCAAAATACGCTTCATGCTGCCCCTCGCAAATAATCGTATGTCAGATCATATCAGGCCAAGATAGCTTGCCAACTCCCGCGCGGCGGCACCGCCTGCCCTGTTTGCACCAATCGTAGACGCCGACGGACCATAACCAACCAGATGTATCCGGGGATCGGCGGCTACTTGTGTTGCAAGACGACCGGTCATCAGGATGCCGCCTTCCGCATTACGTAATTGCAACGGAGCAAGATGGTCCAGCGAGCTACGAAACCCCGTACACCACAAAATAACATCGAAGGATTGTTCGGTTCCCTCTTCCCATCGAACACCGGTTTCCGTGATCTCGCTGAACATGGGCAACCTCTTGAGCACACCCCGAGCGCGGGCTGCTTCGATTGCCGGCGTCAACGGCAAACCTGTTACTGAAACCACTGATCCTGGTGGCAAACCTCGGCGCACTCGCTCCTCGACCAGGGCTACAGCAGCGCGGCCTAACTCCGGCGTGAACGGGCCTTCGCGGAAAGCAGGCTCCCTCCGCGTGACCCATACAGTTTCTGTAATGCGTGATATCTCGTCCAAAAGCTGTACAGCCGAAATGCCTGCACCGACGACCAGAACGCGTTTGCCCTTGAAGGCATCCGCTGTTTGATAATCACGTGTGTGAAGTTGCTGGCCTTTGAACAGTTCTGCACCGGGATAAGGCGGAATATAGGGCGTTTCCCACGTACCCGTTGCGTTGATGATCCCGCGTGCCGAATAGTTGCCCCGATCCGTTTCCACACGAAGCCGCTCGCCACGATCACAAACCACCTTCACCGTAACAGGGCGGTGCACCGGAAGATCGAACTTTTCTTCATATGCGCGATAATATTGCGGGACGGCAACTGATGCGCGCACTTCGCCGTTGGTCGTTTCAACAATGTCCTCAAACTTCATGCCGGGGAGATCGTGAATGGCATTCGCAGTGCTGAGCGTCAGCGAAGGCCACCGGAATTGCCAGGCTCCACCCGGCCCCGTGGCCTTGTCGAGAACCACGAATTGCTGCTCTTCTGCAAGCCCGAGCTTATTTAGATGATAGGCCGATGAGAGCCCTGCCTGCCCGGCTCCGATGACCACAATGTCGACCTTGCGGGCGACCTTCACATGGACATTGTGAGTTGGTTTCTGATCGACGGGCTGTGTATCTGACATGATGTGCGATAAACTTTCAAAATATGATCTGATCCGTAGGTAAGTATTGGACGACGTCACTGAAAGTCCGCCTGCTAGATCACGGCACGACGTAGCCGCTTGTTGCGCCTTTCCCAAATACTCACGACCAGCATGATAGTCGTTGTCAGTATGTCCATTTCCAGTAAATCCGCCACAGAAGATCAAGTTTTAAAACTCAGTGCTGGCTTATTTCTCGCGGAGCGTGTTGCTTGCCTTAAGCCATGCGTCGATACCCGCCGCCGCCGCATGGCCCATTGCGAAACAGGCAGTCAGGAGATAGCCGCCGGTCGGTGCCTCCCAGTCGATCATCTCTCCGGCAACAAAAATACCGGGCAGCTTCGGCAGCATGTAGTTCTCGTCGATTTCAAGCCAGCGAACACCGCCTGCCGACGATATCACTTCGTCCAGTGGGCGTGGACGAAGGAGTGGAATGGAAAGTGCCTTGATCGTTGCGGCCAGCGCTCGCGGACTTCTATCACGCGTGAACTCTGTCAACAGAGCGGCTTTGACACTGGTGAGCCCCGCGGCTTTTCGTAAAAGATTGCCGAAACTTTGCTTTGAGTTCTGCCTTGCAATATCGCTTTCCAGCCGCTTGAGAGTTCGTCCCGGAACAAGATCCAGTGTAAAAAACGCCGTTCCGTTTTCCTGCAAGCTGTCGCGCAGAGCTGCGGAATGTGCATAGACGAGGCTTCCCTCAATTCCACCGCGTGTAATAACGAACTCGCCCTGTGTCGTGCCTGCACTGGACGTCGCGGTGACCGACTTCACCGGCTCACCGGCGAAGCGTTCGGCAAAGAAATCACTCCAGGCAACATCAAAGCCGCAATTAGCGGGTTGAAACGGCGTTATATCGATTGATTGTCGTAAAAATTCATCGATCCAGAGGCCGTTGGAACCGAGCTTCGACCAGCTTCCCCCGCCAAAAGCAAAGAGCACAGCGTCACATGTAATCGTCTGAACACCATCCGGGTTCTCGATACGGAGACCATTGCCCTCGAAGCCAAGCCAGCGATGTCGGGTGAGGATGCGGACGCCTTGATCTTCCAGTCGTTTTTTCCAGCTGCGCAGAAGCGGCGACGCCTTCATTGTCTTGGGAAAAACACGACCGGATGAACCGACAAAAGTCTCGGCGCCGAGTTCATCCGCCCAGGCACGCAGTTCGGTTGAACCAAACGCCGTCAAGGCTGGCAATATGCGGTCACGGCTTGAGCCAAAACGCTGCGCAAAAGCTGCAAAATCTTCCGAATGCGTAATATTCAGACCGGACTTGCCAGCAAGCAGGAACTTGCGACCAACCGTGGGCATCTGCTCGTAAACCGTTACACGGTAGCCCCGTGCGGACAATCTTTCGGCGGCCATCAGACCAGATGGGCCGCCTCCGAGAATGGCGATATTGCCCTTAGGCATCACGATCAAAGCTTCGACGAGGCATTAATCCTGCTTCTCCAGCATTTCCTTAACTGTGGTAGCCAACTGTTTGAGTGAGAACGGCTTTGGCAGGAAACCAAACTTGGCATCAGCTGGAAGATTGCGTGCAAATGCATCCTCCGCATAACCCGATACGAAGATGAACTTGATGTCAGGATAGGTCTTCCGCAGTTCGCGCAGAAGCGTCGGGCCATCCATTTCAGGCATGACGACATCCGACACGACGATATCGACCTCACCCCCCAGCTCAGCCATGACTTCAAGCGCTTCCACACCGGAAGCCGCTTCGTGAACCGTATATCCGCGTGATTGAAGCGCGCGCACGCCGCCCATACGGACCGCATCCTCGTCTTCCACCAGAAGAACTGTCGCCGAGCCGGAAAGATCGGTTGCTTTCTCGACCTTCTTTTCCTTCACGACCACAGGTGCATCGTCGGCGCGCTTTTCCTCGATGAGGCGCGGCAGGAAGATCTTGAAAGTCGTACCTTTTCCGACTTCGGAATCGCAATAGATGAAACCACCGGTCTGCTTGATGATGCCATAGACCATGGACAGGCCAAGCCCGGTGCCCTTGCCCACTTCCTTCGTCGTAAAGAACGGCTCGAAAATCTTTTCAAGCACGTCTGCAGGAATACCCGTTCCTGTATCTTCCACTTCAAAGACCACATAATCCGCTTCAGGCAGATCGCGATAATGGAGCTTTGTAGCTTCCTGCATTGATACGTTACGCGTGCGCAACGTGATTTCACCGCCTTCCGGCATGGCGTCGCGCGCATTGACTGCCAGATTGACGGCAACCTGCTCAAACTGTCCGAGATCTGCCTTGACCGGCCATAGATCGCGTCCGTGATCGATCTTCAGCTCGATGTCCTTGCCAACCAGACGTGCCAGCAGCATGCGCAGATCAGCCAGAACATCCGTCAGATCGAGCACCTCGGGGCGAAGTGTCTGACGGCGCGAGAATGCCAACAGCTGACGCACAAGCGAGGCAGCGCGATTGGCGTTCTGCTTTATGTTCATGATATCTGGGAAGGACGGATCCGATGCGCGATGGTTCGTCAGCAGCAAATCCGACGACATGATGATAGCGGTCAGAACGTTGTTGAAGTCATGTGCGATGCCGCCCGCCAGCTGGCCGACCGCCTGCATCTTCTGGCTCTGCGCCATCTGGTTTTCGAGGGCCTTTTGCTCGGTCGTTTCGACTGCCGAGATAATCGCTGCCTCTTCGGCACGCTCGCCGCCCAGGTCGGTTACGGGGCTCATATAAAAACGTATATGCCGCTCTTCATTGCTCGGCAAAACCGTATCGACAGGCGAAATGCTTGCCTGCCCTGCAAAGGCGGCTGCAAGTGCTCTGTTGAAAGTCTCACGGTCGCGCTCGTGCACGACGATCTCAAGCTTTGCATTGCCGTCGATCGCATCACGATCGACAACGGGAGCGAAAATATCGAGGAAACGCGCATTGGTGCGCAATATATGTCCGCCAGAATCGACCGCAGCGATAGCCATCGGAGCCGAGTTGAAGAAACGCGTGAAGCGTACTTCTGCGGAGCGCAGCGCCATTGATGAATCTTCACCCTCCGCACGATCCAGTACGATGGTACGGCTCGTACCGCGTGTTCCATCGCGCGCAGCCTGAACACGATGATAGAAACGCACGGCAAGGCTCTGTCCATTGCGCTTGATGAGATCAAGATCGATAACGGTGTTACGGCTTGTGCCCGGTTCGGCTTTCACGGCCTTGATAAGCGCCATCCCACTGCCCGCCACGATATCGTTGAGCGTCAATGATCCCGGTGTGAACTGAGTCAGGTCGACGCCGAGCCATTCGGCCAGTGTCGCATTGAGATAGATGATCCGGCCCGAAGGATCGGCGGAAAAGAAGCCCGCAGGTGCATGGTCCAGATGATTGATGGCTTCTTGCAGTTCCTGAAAGAATCGCTCCTGCTCCGCGCGCTCGTCGGAAATATCCGCAATCTGCCAGGCAACGAGCGGGCTTTTGAATTCCTGCCCCGCCTCGATGGGGCGCGCCTTGATGCGATACCAGACGGGTGCCAGAGAACCATGCCCTTCGCGGGAGAGACCGCCGGAAAGGCGTACCTCCTCCTGTGCTGACAGACCATCGCGAACGGCATTCGTCAGGCGATAAATGGCATCGGAGGCCGCCGACTCCGCCGTCAGCACATTATCCAGTGAGCGAACCCCTTCCGCATTCGCAACGCCGGTCATCACGGCATAAGCCTGATTGGCATAAACGATCTGGCCGCGCGCATCGGAAATAACCGTTCCTTCAGGCTGCGAATCCATGAACGAATGAGCGAGGTCCTGCTCACCGTTCTTCTGGCTGAACTGAATGAGGCCGGTTGCAGCGCCGAAAAGATAGAAAACGCCAACCATCGAAAGAATGCCCATCAGAACGAGGGCAAATCCGTCCCCCAACTGGTCGCGGAACACAAAATAGGCGATTGCGGCGATGGTCAGCAAAATGCCGACGATCAACAGGCGAAGGGCACCGCTCCGATTGCGCTTGGGCATTACGAGCGGTTTCGGGTAAGCGTTGTCCGTCTGTCGCGACATCAAGCCTGCTGCCCTTCCATGTTGCGTGGCCGCTCACCAACAGGCATCGGCGTGCCATGTGTTTTTTCGATCAGCCAGGACGTCATTTCAATCATCCGCATATCCGATTTTCCCGAATGCACTTTTCTGCGCAGTTCAGCCATCGCGTGAGAACGCGCAGCCAATATGTCAGGGTATATCCGATTCGCAGAATGCTTTAATCGGCGAGCAGTACAAGCATTGCTGCACTGAAACGGTGCAAATTGGACTTTTTTGCACCGTTTTGCCTGGGGATCATATATTTCTCGCATTTCCAAGAAACATTCCCAAGGCATAGAAATTCAATTAATGTACCAAACATGTGATGATGCGAAATGTCGGGGGAAGCGCAGTCTCCATTCGTCACAGGTTTTTCGTTTATTGTATAAGAGGGTATCCGCATGAAAGAATGGCTCAGCGGCATCGTTGGAGAGAGCGCGGCTAATATTGTCGGCTTTATCCTAATATTTGCGATCATTCTTGGCGGAATTTTCGTTGTTCTCAGTATCATTCGTCGTTTCAGCGGAGGTACTTTCGTCTCGAACGGGCGCACACGGCAGCCCCGTCTTTCGGTAATGGATGCTGCAGCAGTCGACAGTCGGCGCAAGCTCGTTCTCGTTCGCCGTGACGATGTGGAACATCTGCTGCTCATCGGTGGGCCGACCGACGTTGTAGTGGAACAAAACATCGTCATGGAATCGCGCGCCCATGCGCGCGTGCAGGCTGCACGCATAGAGCCGGAGCACATTGAACGCTTCAAGCAGCATGAAGCGACCCTGACCAATGAAAAGGCAGAGCGCCCTGCTCTTCCGCTGCAAACACCGCAAGTTGAAGAGAAAGACGAAGCGATCCAGCTTACATCCGCGATCGAAACACCGGCTTATCGCAAGCCAGAGCCAGCGCGGGAAGAGCCTGTCCAGCAGGCTGCTGCGCCTGTTCGTGTTCCGCCACAGGCCCCGCCGGCTGCCCCAATCCCACCGCGCTCGCCTGTCGAGCCGAAATCCGCTCAGCCGGTCCAGTCTCGACCACAACCACGCCCCGCGCCCAATTATCCGCCACAGCCCCGCACCGTATTGCCGCCCCGTCCCGCTCCAGCTCAGCCGCAGTCAACCCGCGCCCACCCGGCTTATCCGTTGAGCCAGGTTTCACGCGGCGTTCTGAGTTCAACCTCTTCCGGCGCAACCGCCGCTGCTGGTGTTGCCGCCGCCGCATCGGTTACTTCTGCAAATCTTGGCAGCATCGTTCCCGAGCGTGAAACAACGGCCACGGATAAATCTCCCTCGGTTGATGTGACCGGGCCCACGGTCTCCTCAACCGCGGCACCTGCGTTCAGCACTCCTTCGGAACCGAACCGCATCGAGCCTGAAATCACGCTTGCAGAGCCAAAGCCGGTAGAATCCGAAGCTGTTACAGCCGAAACGTCGAGCGACGATCTGACCAACCTCGGCGGTGCGTTGCACAGCTCGATCACCGCGGACGTCAATTCGGACAGTGCCGCCAGCGATGACGCCAATGACGCCATTTCGTTTGACGCAGAGTTCTTCGAAAATGAACTTCTGAGTTCACTTGATATTTCCGCTACGGACGACACTATTGAAGACAAGGCCAAGGATGACATCGAGGATGAGATGGAAAAGCTTCTCGGCGAATTGACCAAGGATGAAATTCGCCGAAGCTGATATCTCGGTTGGGATTTATCCTAACCCAAAGAAAATAGGCTGCGGAAACCGCAGCCTATAATTTTTTAAACCGTCTCGAAGCTTAGTCGTCGCGATAAACTTTCTCACGACGCTCGTGGCGCTCCTGCGCTTCGATGGATAGCGTAGCGATCGGACGCGCATCAAGCCGCTTCAAGCTAATAGGTTCTCCCGTTTCCTCGCAGAAGCCGTATGTTCCTTCATCAATGCGGCTCAATGCTGCATCGATTTTGGATATCAATTTGCGCTGTCTGTCGCGAGCTCGTAGCTCGATTGCCCGATCCGTTTCGGAGGATGCCCTGTCCGCCAGGTCCGGGTGGTTGGCATTTTCCTGCTGTAGCGCCTCAAGCGTTTCACGCGCTTCTCGCAGAATATCATTCTTCCACGCGACCAGTTTCGTGCGGAAGTAAGACTTCTGCCGCTCATTCATGAACGGCTCGTCTTCAGTGGGCCTATAGTCAAGGTCAATCAATTCACTCATTTTGAATTACCCCACATCTAGGAGACGCGAGCGGTTATATAGTTCCATAGCAACAAGGACACAACATCAAACAAGCATACTTCACTACTTTTTAGTGCATCAATTTTGTATGATTTTGCATTAAAATTATGCAGTTTGAAAATGCATGCGAATAGTTGTTCTTAGAATTTCCAGAATGACTTCAATCAATTGCCAATAAAATGGATATATTTTCCACTCACAGATAGCATCAACCTATAGCAGCATAACGAGCCTAATAATTAGGCAGACATCCCCTGTAAATAATGCTGACAGATATCAAAAAATCGGGAGAATGAGCAAACAGCTTGCTCATTCGCGCTCAAACTATGACAAGAATCGCCGCGAACATTCAACTTGGAACGTTAGAGATGAGTCGTTTGCTTCTCCTAAGACATGCCAAAGCCATGTGGGCAAAACCCGGAATGAAGGACTTCGATCGCCCCTTGGATCAAGAGGGAAAAGCCTCGCTCGACCAGCTTGCAAGAGCCATGAAATCACTCGACCTTTATCCTGACCTGGTGATCGTTTCCGGCTCGTGCCGAACCAGGGAAACAGCCTGCGGCATTGTTGAGCGTCTCGGTATCGAGGTCGAGACCATTATTGATGACACAATTTATAGCGGCGGTGCTGCCGACTACATGCAATCCATCCGTAAATATGACCATGTGCCGACAGTCATGCTCGTGGGGCACAATCCCAGCATAGAAGATCTGGCGCTTGCCTTGTGTGGCGACGGCAAAAAAGACAGTCTTCTGAAACTTCACGCCGGTTTTCCGACAGCCGCACTGGCGAACATCACCTTCCCCGATTCGCTAAGCGAGCTTGAATCTGGCGCGGGTTATCTCGAAAGCTTCATGCTGCCCCAGTAGTTTTTCCGCAAGTGCAACGGCATTCCTTGTCAAGATGACAGACGCGACCCTATCTATAGTGCTGGCAGACCACTGAATTCGGCGAGGGATAATTGGCTAAGCTGACAAGTATTGGCGACGAAGCGAAGATCGCACTCGATACATTGGCAGACCGTGCGACCGGGTTATTGTCTCCATCCTTGCGGCTCGGCGTAACCGGATTGTCTCGTGCGGGAAAGACGGTCTTCATCACAGCCCTCGTTCACAACATGCTGCATGGTGGCAGGCTCCCCATGTTCGAAGCCTATAAATCAGGCCGCATTTCACGCGCGTTGCTCGAACCGCAACCAGATGATGCAGTCCCTCGCTTTCAATATGAAGAGCATCTATCGGCTTTGATCGATGAGCGCATCTGGCCCGATTCCACCCGCGCTATCTCGCAATTGCGTCTGACAATAGAATATGAATCAGCCTCTGCCTGGGGGCGTTGGCTGTCACCGGGCAAGCTTTCGGTCGATATTGTCGACTATCCCGGTGAATGGCTGCTCGATCTGCCCTTGCTTGGCAAATCATATGCAGAATTCAGCGCCGATTCTTTTGCTCTGGCCCATGAGCCGACGCACAAGGATTTGGCTCAGGCGTGGATCGCCGAAGCTTCTTTCATTGTCCCTTCCGAAAAGGCAGACGAACTGACCGCGCAGCGTCTGGCCAAGAGCTTCACGGCTTATTTGCGGGCCGGTAAAGCCGATGAACGCGCTTTGTCGACCTTGCCGCCGGGGCGGTTTCTGATGCCGGGCGACCTTGAGGGTTCACCGGCACTGACATTTGCTCCATTGCCCAATCTGAAACCGGACGATTTGAAGCCCGGTTCTCTGGGCGCCATGATGGAACGGCGCTACGAAGCCTATAAAACCTATGTCATCAAGCCGTTCTTTCGGGAACATATTGCACGGCTCGACCGGCAAATCGTGCTTATCGATGCCATGCAGGCGATGAATGCAGGCGGCGCAGTCGTTGCCGATCTGGAACGCGCCCTCACCGATATCCTGTCCTGCTTCCGTCCGGGCCGTTCGAACCTGCTGACCGGCCTGATCCAGCGTCGGATCGGGCGTATTCTTGTCGCTGCTACCAAAGCCGATCATCTGCATCATGAAAGCCACGACCGTTTGCAGGCCATCGTGCGGCGTCTCGTGGAGCGGGCTATCGAGCGCGCCGATTTTTCCGGTGCGGATATCGATGTGCTGGCAATGGCCGCAGTTCGCGCCACCCGCGAGGCAACCGTCACGCAGGGCAAGGAAACTCTTCCCGTCATCGTCGGCACGCCGTTGAAAGGCGAGAGAATCGACGGCCAGCTATTCGATGGCGAAACCGAAACTGCCATATTCCCCGGTGACTTACCTAAAAATCCCAATACAATCTTTGAAAAGTCTTTTGCACAGGATGATCCGGCCATCCGTTTTGTCCGTTTTCGGCCACCCCGGCTCGAGCGCAACGCCGAAGGCCTCACGTTGTCCTTACCTCATATAAGGCTGGATCGCGCCTTGCAGTTTTTGATTGGGGATCGTCTCGCATGACAGAGAAGACGCCGCGTAAACCGGCTTCGTTCACGATAAACCAGCCATCCACCCATCCTGAAACGGAGGATAAAGAGCCGCGCCGCCCTCGTGCGGTGCGGGATCTTGATGCTGTTATCCCCCAACCGGATGTTTTTGCATTGAGTGAGGAGGAAGCGGCAGAGCTGGAAATTCTTGATCCGTCGTTTGAAACTCCTGAAAGAAGGAGTTGGTCGCTCAGCAGAATACTTTTTGGCGCGCTCGGTATTCTTGTTTCATTCGCAATCGGTATCTGGACCGAAGATCTTATTCGGGCGTTGTTCTCCCGCGCAGAATGGCTGGGATGGACCGCTCTGGGTGTCGCTATAATTGCGCTTACCACCTTTATAGCCATCGTCGTTCGTGAACTGATCGCATTGCGTCGCCTTGCGTCTGTGCAGCACCTTCGCAAGGACGCCGCAGATGCGGCAGAGCGAGACGATATGGCGGCAGCCAGAAAAGCAGTGGACTCGTTGCGCTCGATTGCGGCGGGGTTGCCCGAGACAGCGCGCGGGCGGCAGCTTCTGGACGGTCTGACCGACGATATCATTGACGGACAAAATCTGATCCAGCTTGCCGAAACGGAAATCCTTCGTCCTCTCGACCGCGAAGCGCGCGCACTCATTTTGAATGCTTCAAAACGCGTTTCGATTGTCACTGCAATCAGCCCGCGTGCGCTCGTCGATATCGGCTATGTCATTTTTGAATCAGCCCGGCTGATCCGCCGGCTTTCACAGCTCTACGGGGGTCGACCAGGTACACTGGGTTTTGTGAAACTTGCCCGCCGTGTCATTGCTCATCTGGCGGTGACGGGAACGTTGGCCATGGGCGACAGCGTCATCCAGCAGCTTGTCGGTCATGGCCTCGCATCACGGCTTTCGGCCAAGCTTGGTGAAGGTGTCGTCAACGGTCTGATGACAGCCCGTATCGGTATCGCAGCTATGGATGTGGTGCGTCCATTCCCCTTTAATTCGGAAAAGCGCCCCGGAATCGGCGACTTTATCGGCGATCTTGCGAAGATAAGCGGCGAGAGAACTGATAGAAAGTATCCTAGAAAAGAGTAACACATTTCCGAAGCGTTAACCATTCGCGTCGATTATAAGCGGATAGAAATCAGCGCCAGAATCGAGCGATCCGGTGTATTGGCACACTCCCCTGAATCGTGCCCTTACCTTTCAATCGGCTTATGGCAGCGTCGGAATATCCGACGGTTTGCAAGGCGCGACCAGCTTTTGGTCGTGACATGCTGAAAAACAACGATTAGGAATGACGTCCGATCAAGGTCGTGAATCCGGGACAGAGCTGAATATGAAGAATTGCATCGCCGCCTGCCTGACGCTGCTGCCCGTGTCATTTTCTGCCGCGCCGGTTCTGGCTGCCGACAAGGACAAGCAGTTTTTTCAAACGATCGAAGGCCAATGGTCGGGGCCAGGTGAAATCGTCGCCGGAAAGTACAAGGGCACGAAGTTCGTCTGCAATCTTGCTGGCTCGACACCGGATGAAGAAGTTGGCATGACGCTTGACGGCACATGCCGCGTTGGCGTCTTTTCACAACCGATGAAAGCCACCGTGACGCGTGTGGGCTCTGCCTATTCAGGCAAGTTCAACGATGGCGCAGCGGGCAAGGGACTTGACGTTACATCAGGTTCCGTTAGCGGCAACAAGGTCGTCTTCGGCCTGAATCGCAAGCAACTCAACGGTGCCATGCTGGCGCGTGTTTCCGATCAGAACACGATGAATGTGACGGTTTCCGTTCGCGTTGACAAGGAACTGGTTCCTGTCATCGGCATGAGCCTGAAGCGTGTCGATAATATTGCTGTCGGCAGCATCGCCAAAAACTGACGAGAAAGTCTATTCACGCCACCAGCCCGTATTCGTGCGGGCTTTTTCTATTCCGGATCGTTCGATTTCGGCAGTCCAGGCAGCGACCGTCTTGCCTGCAATTTTGAGTGATGGTGCAATATCGTTCAAGGGCACGAGAACGAAGGCTCGTTCGTGCATGCGCGGGTGTGGAAGCTCCAGAGCAGCATCTGTCATAACGATAGCCTTTCCAGCATCATCCTGCATTGCCAGTATATCGATATCGATGATACGTGGCCCCCATCGCTCGAGCCTGACGCGCTTCAAAGAACGCTCTACATCAAGACAGGCCGCAATCAGTTCCAAAGGTTGCAACGTGGTTTCGATTTCAGCACAAGCATTGTGAAACCACGCCTGATCCGTCTTTCCCCATGGCGGCGTGCGATAGACCGGAGAAACCGCGACGACATTCGTGTCGGCTCTCTCGCCCAATAGGCGCAACGCTTTGCCCATCGAAGCGACAGGATCGTCGATATTTCCGCCAAGCCCCAGCCAAGCGCGATAATGGCTGTCTGCTTTCACTGCGGATAAACCACAGTCACTTCAACGTGGTCCAGTACACCCGGAACAGGCGCATTCGGCTTGCGAACGGTAATTTCAGTCCGCTTTACCTGCGGAAACCGTGCAGTCAGCGCCTTGGCGACGTCGAGAGCCAGCGTTTCGATCAGATAGCGCTGACGACCGGTGATAATGTCTTCAATGACAGCAAAGGCGATACCGTAATGCACAGTACCGTCGATATTGTCATTCTCCAGCGCATTGCCCGGATCGACATCGAGAATAGCATCGACGTAGAAACGCTGACCGAGCTTGTGCTCTTCATCGAAAACGCCGTGGTGCGCGAAAAATGCGCAATTCATCATTCGGATCGTGTACACGGCTTCACTTTCTGTTTTCACTACGTCTGGATTGCAGGATATCATCTGCAACGGCAAGTGCATCTCTATTAAAAGCGACATTGTGGACACGGAAGATGTCGGCACCTGCCAAACGCAGTGCGACCGACGTTGCTGTGGTTCCTATGTCGCGGTCGAGCGGATTGTCCCTGCCTGTCATGCCGCCGATAAAACGTTTGCGCGACGTGCCGACGAGCAACGGAAATCCGAATTTTTGCAATTCGCCGGCTCTGGCCAACAACGCAATATCTTCATCCTTGTTCTTGCCGAAGCCAAAACCCGGATCAAGCACAATGCGAGGTTCTCCAATACCTGCCTTTTTCGCTATATCCAGCGAAACATTCAGGAACGAGAACTGATCTTCGATGACATCGGCAAGAACTGATCGATCCCTGCTGGTATGCATGATGACCAATCCTGCGCCGCTGCTTTTGGCAACATGAGCGATTTCAGGCTCTCGTTGCAGCCCCCAGACATCATTGACAATATGTGCCCCGGCATTGACTGCGGCCTGCGCTGTCACCGCACGGTAAGTGTCGATAGAGATGATGCAATCGTATTTCTTCGCCAACGCCTCGATTACCGGAACAACACGCGCGATCTCCATTTCGGAATCGACGGCAGCGGCTCCAGGACGAGTGGATTCCCCGCCCACATCGATGATCGTCGCTCCGTCGGCGAGCATCTGGCCGGCCACGTCGATGGCCTTTTCCAGCTCGTCATGCTGACCGCCATCGGAAAATGAGTCCGGCGTGACATTCAGTATGCCCATGATTACGGACCTATCCCCCAATTGAAGGCTCCGTCCATGCGCAAGACGCCATTCTTTGGTCATAGCGGACTGTTCCTGTGTCATGTGCCCGGGGCATTTCATTGCGGCGAGGTTGCAACCAACTTCGTCTGAAGTCATTTTGTGAAGGGCGTTATAGTTCTCTTGACGATTGCATGCCATGCTCGCGGCAACAAAAAGCGAATTTCTTACTGGTTTTTTAGAAAGAGGTGCCAGGACATGAATTTGAGGAAGAAGGTTCTGGCTCTTAGTACAGTTCTCGCTATCGTAGCTCCCCAGGCTGAGGCAGCGGCAATCTTTCGCGAATTCAGCTACTATACCGTGAGCGGCAAAACAGCAGCCGACCTCGACAAGGCTCTTTCCCGTAACGGCCCTTTCCTCAAGAAGACTGGCCAGCATCATCCCGGCGCCGCCGAAATCCGTTTCGATGCCAAAGTACGTTACGGTCGCGAGCCCGGAAAAGCATGCAAGGTGCAAGACGTCTATGTGAATGTTCACGCAAAGGTTTCCCTGCCCCGCTGGAAACAGCGTCGCAAGGCAACGCCGGAACTGGCGCTGATCT
This sequence comes from Brucella oryzae, assembly GCF_041929965.1. NCBI lineage: Bacteria > Pseudomonadati > Pseudomonadota > Alphaproteobacteria > Hyphomicrobiales > Brucellaceae > Brucella > Brucella oryzae. Next base: position 81,399 of record NZ_JBHEEO010000008.1, read on the forward strand.
GGGATACGTTGTTGCAGGACATTCGCCGCCACGAAGAAAGTCACATCGTTATCGCCCGCAGCTTTGCAAGCCGGATGGAACGGGACATAAGGGGGCTGCGCACCCGCGCAGATTGTGCTGTGCTTCGCGCTGATATCGACAAGGTGACTGCGCGCCTTATGGAAGCGCATGACAAGGAGCAGCAGCGATTTGACCGGGTTGAGACGATCAACTTTGAAAATCGTTTCGCACGTTTGTTGACTTATCGCATGGAACGCGCCCAGCAGGCTTCCAAGTAACGATGTGCCGAAACTAGCACAATTCGCGCCTTATAGCCTGCGTCATCAAAGCGGCTTCATGAAATCCGGACAGGATGAGTTTCAGTTTCCCCGGATAATGGCAGGCATCCCCAATAGCGTAGACCATCGGACTTGAAGTTCTGAAGGTCTCGGGGCTCACAGCCAGCATGTTACCCGTCTTAATAAAAGAAAGCTCGGCCAGCGGGTCGGGACGGATGACCTGTCCGTCCCCGTTGAACGCACCAAGACCGGATGCAATCACCACTGCGCGCGCTTTTAGCTTGTCACCATTACGAATGCCAACGGCCACACTGTCGTCATCGACTGCGATGCTGGCCGCTATCTTGTTGAAATGAAAAACGGGATTATACGGCTCGATCTGCCTGAGAAGCCGTTCTACGAGTTCCCCGCCCATGATTTCGGGAAAACCGGGCACGTCGTAAATCGGCTTGTCGGCATAGAGCGCCGTACATTGACCACCGGGCCGATCACTGGCATCGATGAGATGGCACCTGAATCCGAACAGCCCAAGCTGAAAAACAGAGAAAAGTGCGACGGGCCCGCAGCCGATAATGACAATATCATTATGCGGTTCTACACCCATCGCATCACCATTTCTTCAATAATTTAGTTCTGGCGCTCAGGTACCTGCACGACGAGGCCTTCAAGGTCATCCGACACGCGGATCTGGCATGAAAGGCGCGAGGTAGGGCGAACTTCATAGGCGAAGTCCAGCATATCCTCTTCCATCGCGTCGGGGCCACCGACAGTGTCACTCCAGTCTTCATCAACATAGACATGGCAGGTTGCGCAGGCGCAAGCGCCGCCGCATTCCGCATCGATGCCTGGAATGCCGTTGCGAATGGCAGCTTCCATCACGCTGGATCCGTTGTCGGCTTCAACCTCGGTCCGGGTCGCGCCATCAGCTGATACGAATACGATCTTCGTCATTTTCATTCCTTGAAACACGCAAGTTCCGCGCGATCTTCATCTTTGGCGTTCGTCACCGTTCCGACGGAAAACGCAAGTAAACTCGGAATGGCAGATACGGCGTTCTGCAAATAGTTTCAACCTTGACCGCACTCAAGCCTGTAACTGCGCCAATATGCCGTGCATCAACTGAGAGTTTGCATGCCTGCCAAATCTGACAGTTGCGCCTAAAGCCGGTAAACTCTTCCTTGCCGTCTGCAGGAAGTGCATCATATGATGTGAATTGAGAGACAGTGAGGAATGATGGATAGAATCCCGCATTCGGTCGGCGCAACCATGAAGTGAGAGAATATTACTCAGGCATTCTATACGGGTATTTTTATTAATAAATCCGTAGAGCATTGTCGGATGAAGGAAACAGCCTGAACCGATTTCCACAACTTGCTGGTAAACGCGGAAAGCCCGGAAATGTCGAATTTTCACGAATTGAGCCGGTTTCCGTTAACCTTGTATTTAAAGTTTTAGGTATCGGCAGAAGTCGCCTATTTCCTTAACAAGCCCGAGCCGATACGATGCAAAATGGCGGAGAAAGTTTTGTAACGGCCTTTTTATGGTCCGGCCGTCGCAGTATTGAGTACGAGGTAGGCAAACAATGGCTTCCAAATCCAAGGCACAGAAGCTCGATCTTGAGGTTGAAAAGGCACTGGAACAGGCACTCGATATCGATTTCGGCGACGATCTTGATATCGACATGGACCTGAGTGCGTTCGATGACGGCTTCTCGGTCGACGATCTGGAAGAGCAGATTTCGCGCGCAGCTGAAGAACTGGTTGCCGAACAGAAGACCAAGACAGCCGAACCGGCTGCTGTCTCCCCTGTGGAGACCGCTGCGAAAGTAGCCGTCACCACTGCTTCAGTGATTGCAACGCCAGCAGCACCACCGGTCCCGCCGGTTGTGAAAGCCGCCGGACCAGTTTCGCAAGCCACGGCCAGCGTTCAGCACAAGCCTGCCAACACGTCGAATGTTGCAGCGCCGACGCCTGAACCTCTTGTCAGCAAGCCTGTTGCCGCTACACCTGCCGCGACCGCCGCCAACGTCGCATCTCCTACTTTCACGCCAGCAAATGACGATTCCCGCAGCAAAAAGACGATTATTGCTGCTCCACGCCGCGCGACGGAAAACTCCTCGAAGCTTTTCTGGACAACAACCGCAATCAGCGTGTTGTGGGCTGCTGGCGGCGTTGCACTGAGCAAGGCCATCAATCCCGATGTCTTCGCAAGCTTTCAGGCTACCAAGGACTTCTTCACCTCGCCTGCCGGTCTCGGCGTCATTGCGGGTGTTGCGCTGCCCGTCGCAATGTTCTGGGGCTTTGCACAGCTCGTGAAACGTGCACAGGAAATGCATACGGCAGCTCGTAGCATGTCGGAAGCTGCCATGCGGCTGCTCCAGCCGGAAGCTGTATCCGGTGACCGCGTTTCGACCCTTGGACAGGCTGTGCGCCGCGAAGTCGCCGCCATGAACGAAGGCATTGAACGCACTTTGGCGCGGGCCGTCGAGCTGGAAACACTCGTCCAGTCGGAAGTCAACCAGCTTGAACGCGCCTATAGTGATAACGAGGTTCGTATTCGTTCGCTGGTAAGCGACCTTGGCAATGAGCGCGAAGCCGTCGTCAGCCATGCCGAGCGCGTGCGCTCGTCCATCTCCGGTGCCCATGAACAGCTGAAGGAAGAGCTTTCGAGCGCTTCCAACATCATCCGCGACAACGTTCTTTCAGCTTCGCAGCAATTGAGCACCCTGCTCAGCGAATCGGGCGAGCGCCTGATTGGCAGCATCAATGAAAGCGGCGGCGCCATTGCCGAAGCCATCGAAACCCGCACAGGCGACATCGGTTCGCGCATTACGACATCGGGCGAAGCTTTCGCAAATCTGCTCGATACGCGGATCGCGACGCTCGACGAACAGTCGCGCACGGTGTCCGATCGTCTCGCCGAGGCTCTGGACGAACGTACCACCGGTATCGCCAATCTGCTCGGCAATGCGACGCAGTCGATGGTCGGCGAATTCGATACCCGTCTTGCCAATCTGGAAAGCACCCTTTCCGAGCGCGGCCGGTCGCTTCTAACCGAGTTTGAAGCTCGCGCGCATGCTCTCGACAGCAGCACTGAAAAACTCAATGCAGCTCTCGAAACCCGTTCGCGCCAGATCAACGAAAACCTGATCGCTCGTACTCGCGAAATCGCGGAAACTTTCTCCAGCGGTCGCACGTCTCTGAGCACGATGATCGACGAAACCAAGACGAAGATCGGCGAAGATCTGACGTCTATCGGTGAAAGCGTCGGCAATATTCTTGGTGAAAAGGCCGATGCCTTTGCAGGCAAGCTTGCTGAAAGCCGCGACGTACTCGCTGCGTCGCTGGAAGGCGAAACCGAACGCGTTTCCTCCGTCATCCGCGGCCATGCCGATACGCTTGCTGCACGCACGAGCGACATCGAAAATGCGGTCAATGCCAGTGCGTCAGCCCTCAACTCGGTTGCCGACAATCATGCGGCAATTCTGGAAGAGCGGACCAACGCACTGCGCCAGACGATGGAAAGCCACTCCGCATTGCTTGATGCGAGCTTTGCAGACCATGCCCGTTCCCTGGAAGAGCGCGCGACCGCGCTTCATGGCGTCATTGCTGGCAATCAGACCATGCTTGCTCAACTGATGGATGAGCGCGCCGCTGCAATGCGCGATAACTTCAATGAAAACCGTGAAGTTCTCGCTCGTACCTTCGACGAACGAGTAAATTCACTACAGGCGCTTATTGCAGACAATCAGAACACGCTCGCACGTATTCTTGATGAACGCGCAAGCAGTATGAATGAATCCATCAGTGCCGGTCGCAATGCATTCGCCGCCGCTATCGGCGAACATGTCCGTCAGGTCGAGGAACACACGAACGGCCTTCACACTGTCCTGAATGACCACAACAATACCCTCTCCGGCATTCTGGACGGTCACGAACGTACCATCGAAACCCGTGCTGCCGAAATCCGCTCGACTTTGAGCGACAGCACAGCATCGCTGAGCAAGACACTGCAGGATCACAGCGACATTCTGGAACAGCGCACGGCCAGCCTGCACAATGCAATCGCCGACAGCAGTTCGACCATCAGCCGCGCTTTCGAAGGCCAGACCGGCATTATTGAAGAACGCACACAGACGATGGAAAAGGCACTCACCATCGGCGTCGACAATGTTCGTCGTGCGCTAGAGCAGAGCGCTGGCATCGTTGCTGGCTCGCTGCGCGAGAAGATTGGTGAAGCCGCGAGCACGCTTTCGGCTGAAGCAGCCAAGGCTGGTGAAGCTCTGGACGGTTTCGGCGAAGTATTCAGCGCCCGCCTGATCGACAACCTGTCGGGCACCGAGGCCCGTCTCGGCGACCGTGCCGATGCGATTGCCGGTCGTCTTGGCGAGATCGAAAGCCGTCTCACCGGCGAACTCGGCTCGATCGAAGCCCGGATTGCGAACACGGCAAGCAGGACGAGCGAAACACTTGCTGGCCATAGCGAAGCCTTTGCTGCGAGCGTTGCCGACAATTTGGCTGGCACGGAAACACGCCTCAACGAACGCGCCAGTGCCATCGCCAGCGGTCTTGAAGCAATCGAAAGCCGCCTCACCGGCGAACTTAGCTCGATTGAGGCCCGGATCGCAGATACGGCATCCAAGACGAGCGAAACACTTGCGGGTCATAGCGAGTCGTTCTCGGCCAGCGTTGCCGACAATCTCGCCGGTACCGAAACGCGCCTTGCAGAACGCGCAGATGCGATTGCAACCCGTCTGGGTGATATCGGTTCGCGCATCACGATGGAACTGGGTTCCGTCGAGGCACGTATTGCACAGGTCACCGACACGACTGCGGTGACGCTGGAAGAACGTACCCGTGAACTTAATGCCGTTCTCGCAGCCCGTTCGCAGGAAATCACCAAGATTCTTAACGATACGGCAGAACCGCTTGTACAGCGGCTGGCTGATAGCGGTCGTGGACTGGCACAGCAGCTTGAAGAAGCAACCCACGCTGCTACTGACAGACTTCGTTCGGAAAATGCCGCTCTGGTCAATGCACTTGCAAGCCGCACGGCAGAAACAATTGCCGCCGTTCAGCAGGCCAAGACTGGTCTCTCCGACAATGTTAGCGAGCTGATCGACCGCCTTGCTGCGTCGAACGGCGAACTGGGCAAGCTGATCGATGCCGCAACGCGCAATCTCACGGATATCGATGGTCGTCTTGTAGACACGACTTCCAGCTTCGTTGAGAACACCAATCGTGCAGCGCAGATGTTCCAGGCTTCCACCGGTCTGATCGACAACAATATCGGTACTTTGCGCGCACTCTCCGACAGTACGCTGTCGCAGATCGCAGACATTGCCGACCGCTTCGAAGAGCACGGAAAGGTTCTCTCCTCGGCTTCCGACATGATCAATACGGCCCAGAACGGCCTCGTCAGCACGCTTGAAGATCGCCATCAGGCGCTCGACAAACTAGCATCGGGCCTGGTCGAGAAGTCGGAAGGCGTCGAAAAGCTGATGCAGTCCTTCGAGGAGCTGGTGACTTCTGCTTTCCAGCGCGCCGAAGGCCAGACCCGTTCGTCTGCCGAGAAGATGCGCGAAAGCGTTTCGGAAATCGTCGAGCAGGCTGCACAGAAATTCTCTGCGGCAACCGACGATATCCGTCGCACGGCAAGCGAAATCCGCAACGAGCTCAACACGACCCGTGGCGAGCTGAAGCGCGGTGTTCTCGACATGCCTGCAGAAGCCAAGGAAACCACGACCGCCATGCGCAAGGCCGTGAGCGAACAGATCAACGCGCTCAAGGAACTGGCCGAAATTGTCAACAAGTCTGGTCGTCTGGTCGATGTCGGCGAAAGCCGTGCAGATCGTCCGGTTTCGCGTCCGGCAGCGGTCGCACCTCGTTCAGCTCCGATTCAAGCACCGGTAGCGCAGGCAGATGTTGCAATCCGTCAGCGCGCTTACGATGCGCCAAAGGCTCAACCTGCTCCGGCAGCCACGCAGGCGGAAAAGCCGCGCGGATGGGTGTCCGATCTCCTTGCCCGCGCTTCCCGCGAGGAGGAAGAAGCAGCCCAGCCAAAGGCTCAGCCGACCGCGACGCCTCGTTCACCGAGCCATGTCGTTGAATCGCTGAATTCGCTTTCGGTGGATATTGCTCGCGCTATCGACCACGAAGCTTCGGTGGAACTTTGGGACCGTTACCGTCGCGGCGAACGGAATGTCTTTACCCGTCGTCTCTATACGCTGAAGGGTCAGCAGACGTTTGACGATATCAAGCGCAAGTATCAGACAGATGGTGAATTCCGCCGCGCTGTTGACCGCTACATGGATGACTTCCAGCGCCTGCTTGAAGATGTAGCCCGCAATGACCGGGATAACATGGTAACGCGGACCTATCTCACCTCGGACACCGGCAAGGTCTACACCATGCTTGCTCATGCAAGCGGTCGTCTCCGCTAAGACCAGAACTCAAAGAAAACGCGGCCTTCGGGTCGCGTTTTTGCTTGACTGACAGAAATTACAACGGTTGGTTCCGTTCAAGAAAAAAGGTCGGCGCAACACGCCGACCTCAAGCTGCTGACAAACCTCCGGCAGGGTCAAAATGACCTCAGATTCACGGAACGTCCCATATTCAGAACGTGAACAAATCGGAATCAAAACCCCTCGTTTTTGACTGCTTCCAAAAATCGAGGGGTTTGTAATCAATCTGAGGTCGGCGCAACACGCCGACCTTTTTATTGTTTATCTTGCCTCGGTTTAAAGCGCTGTCACTGTCCAACTCACAATCTCGCTAGCAGTCCGTTCAAAAGCCGCATTGAGCGCCTTCACGTAGGCTGCGTTTGTTGTACCGCTCACCGGGATGGCCGTACGGAACACGCGGGTCGCGCGAACTTCGCCGGTTTTGTCGTTCATCAACCTCACGGCCAGTTCGACCACGGCAAGCTTTGGTGAAGCATAGGCCTGAATGCCGAACATGCGGAGATCGGTCAGGATCTGATAGTTGATCGCCAGTCCATCTCCCGGACGGCCAATTCCGCCAAAGACCCCCGTGTTCTCATAGGCCTGTACCAGACGGGACTGTACGATATTCGTCAGCCTGTCACCCCATTGGGCGCCTTTGAGATATTCGATAGAGCCGGGCGCGGAACTGACAACGATATTCTCGCTGTCGAGCGCCTTGAGAGCTGTTGGCGTCGGAACCAGCAACTGAGTGCTCTTGCGGCTTGGCGAAGTCACGCCGGGCTGTGGCGCTGACAGATTGAACGTATCCAGCGGCGTAGTAGTGCCACACCCCGCCAGAAACGCGACTAACAAGATCGAAACGGAACCTTTATGACGGAACATGCCTCGTGATTTCATGTCATTGGACCTAGCTTTGGAAATCAATGACGCTTCCTCCCATCATATTGAGGCACGCTACCCGGCCCGCCGAAGATAAGGCGCTGGGGGTTACGCTCAAGTTCGGTAACGGCTTGTTCTATGCGCTGTATGGCACGGCGGCTATCAAGAACCACGCCCTGCACTTCACGCAGACCCTGACCGGAAAACCGTTGCAGATTGTCCGCAATTGGCCCAAGCCGCTTGTCGAGATTGTCGGAAGCCTGACGGATCGATTCCAGCGTTGCTTTTGCCTGTGCGACAACACCATTCTTGTCGTCGCTCGACAAAAGCTTATCGGTCTTCGCCAGAATGGCATCGACTCGAACGGAAGCCGCGTTCAAGCGAGCCATCATGTCCTTTGCGTCAGTGACGATCTGGTTGATGTTTCCGGTGTTTTCGCCAAGTTCCTGAATGATGTTGGCATTCTTTGCCAGAGCATCGGTAAAGGTCTTTGTGTTGTTGATCGTATCCGTCAGTGGTCCACGCGCATCCTTTACGAAGCCTTCCAGCTGACTGAGCACCGAATTTGCACGTGCTGCGATATCCTGAGCGGTGGCAAGAAGATTGTTGACGGCAGATGGATCGGCATCAATACGGGCAACCGTGTCTACCTTCGCAGCCTCGGTCAGAAGATTGGGTTCGTCAAGACGACCACCCTTCAGCTCGATATAAGCCTGCCCGGTCAGCCCCTGAAAACCAAGAGTTGCGGCGGTTGATCGAGTAATAGGCGTCGTCGCGTTGACGCGCGTTTTGACGATCACCATTTCCGGATTGGTCTCGTCTAGATGCAGCGCCCGAACATCACCAACCTTGATACCGTTGAACAGAACCTGACTTCCGATCGAAAGGCCGGTAACAGAACCTGGGATACGAACATCGAGCTCCAAAGAATCGCGTGCTTCCCCGAAACGGGCAATCCAGAACACGAATGCGAAAGCCAACAGGCTGACGATCAGCGTAAAGACACCCACCAGTACATAATTGGCCTTAGTTTCCATATCTTATCCAGTTTGCAAGCGGCTGCCGGGCCGCCGTCTCGTTGGCGCCGATGGATCGATCTGGCGCGCACGCTTGCCCCGAAAGTAGGATTTAACCCACGGATCGTCTACCGTCAGCATGTCTTCAATGGTGCCGCTGACAAGTACCTTCTTGTTTCCAAGAACAGCAATCCGATCGCAAATTGCAAAAAGACTGTCGAGATCATGAGTAACCATATAGACGGTCAGTCCCATCGTATCCCGCAAATTGGCAATCAGATCATCGAATTCTGCGGCCCCGATAGGATCGAGACCCGATGTCGGCTCATCAAGAAACAGTATGTCCGGGTCCAGCGCCAGAGCACGCGCAAGGGCGGCGCGCTTGATCATGCCGCCAGACAGTTCGGACGGGAACTTTTCTGCCGTATCCGGCTTCAGACCGACAAGGTCTATTTTCAGTCGCGCCAACTCGTCCATCAGTTTCGGTGACAGATCGAGATATTCGCGCATCGGAACCTGAATATTCTCAAGAACATTCAGCGCCGAAAATAGCGCTCCGTGCTGGAATAAGACACCCATACGCATGTCGATAGACATTTTTTCCAGCTCATTCAGCTGATCGATGTCCCGGCCAAGAATCTCGATCTCACCCGACTGCTTTTTGTTGAGACCAAGAATGGTCCGCATCAGCACGGATTTGCCCGATCCGGAAGGACCAATAAAGCCCAGAACCTCGCCTTGGTAAATCTCAAGCGACAGCTTGTCGAGCACCGTCTGACGCCCAAAAGAAACCGTCACGTCGCGCACCGAGATCATCGGTACGGCCGTCTGGCGGTTGTCTTCGTCCTGCGATTGCGACCGGTGGTCGATGCCGTTCTCCATAACCATTCTTTAACCGAGCTTGACTTCGGACTGAACCGTTGAACACGATTGAGGGGTCAATTTTTTGTGCAACTGTGTCTCAAAGAACCCATTAAAAACAAAGAGTATAAGCCGCTTCTAAAAATTAATCGCCGCGTAGAACATCGCGAACAAACCGTCCACGACAATAACCACAAAAATTGCCTTCACAACGGAAGCCGTAACGCGACGACCCAGTGATTCTGCACTGCCGCCGACCTTCATCCCCTCTACCGAAGCGAGGATTCCGATGATCATGGCCATGAACGGAGCCTTGATAAGACCCGCAAAATAGGTGTTCAACGCAACGGCGTCATGTAAACGGCTGATGAAAGCATCAGGGGAAATATTCGAGTAGAACCAGGCAACCCCACCTGCCCCGACCAAGGCGGCAATATCTGAAATGATCGTGAGCAATGGCAAGACCACGACAAGCGCAACAAGGCGGGGGAACACGAGAACCCCCACAGGATTGAGGCCTATAACCGTCAAAGCGTCGGTCTCTTCGCGCATTTTCATGGAGCCGATTTCCGCTGTAATCGCACTACCGGAACGGCCTGCAATCATGATTGCTGTCAGAAGAACGCCAAGTTCGCGCAAGACCAGAATGCCCACCAGATCGACAACAAAGATTTCCGCGCCAAAATAGCGCAGCTGAAATGCACCCTGCTGAGCAATGATGGCCCCAACGATCGTCGACATCAGAATGATGATGGGAATCGCTCCAACACCCATACGATCCATTTGCGTGACGATAGCTGCAACGGGAATACCACTTCCACGTCCATATTTCAGCTGGGCTCCGCGGATCGTGGCCCCAAGGATGTGCATTGCCATCTTGAAGTCGTTACCCATAGAGATAACGCCACCGCCAAGCGCAGCCAGAAACGAAATGAAAAAGAAAGGCTTTTTCTGACGCGGAGTATCCAGAGTGCGTTGGACGGCCTGCCCCACTTCCTCCATTAGAGGAAGCCAGGATTTATGCACACCTTCGAGTTGCGCATCAGCACTCTTTGTCTCCAGCCTTTGCCGCATCCGTTCAATTAGCCAAGCACCGGCCGTATCAAGACTGGATACGCCAGAGACGTCAATTATCGTGGCTTTGTGTTCGTCTGCGTTTTCGAGACTGCGCATTCTGTCATCAACAAGATTGACACTCTGCGAGACCCAGCGACCACTCAACCGAATACGCCGCGCACCATCCTCCTCCACCAAATCAATCTTCGGCGCAGGATTATCGGTAGCTCTTGCTTTGTCGGCAGTGTCGGTCAACATGGCCTACCTCATATACGAGTCGTTGAACGACCGAAATACTGCGTCCCTGAGGGCATCTCTATGCACAATACCTTGAATATCATCGTAGAACGCTATCCCATCGCCGGAAAATTCACAATCTCCAGAGGTTCCAAGACGGAAGCGGCTGTCGTTGTGTGTGTGATCGGCAACGGTGCCCATCAAGGGCACGGCGAATGCGTCCCCTATGCACGTTATGGGGAAAGCATCGAAAGTGTATTCGCACAGATAGAAGCCGTTCGCCCTGCTATCGAGCATGGAGCCTCGCGGCAGGATATCCAGAATTTGATGCCAGCAGGTGCTGCCCGCAATGCTGTGGATTGTGCTTTATGGGACCTTGAAGCCAAGAAAACGGGCAAAAGTGTCGCCGCGATGCTTGGCACTCCAACCGGTCCACTTGAAACCGCAATCACCGTTTCGCTCGGGTCACCTTCCGAGATGGCGGAATCAGCAGCAAAGGTCGCTCACTATCCGCTCATCAAGGTAAAAATGGGCGGCGAAAACGATATCGAAAAAATCCACGCGGTCACCAATGCGGCACCGAATAGCCGCATAATCATTGATGCGAATGAAGGTTGGACAGCGGAGAATATCGCCGGGAACATGCGAGCAGCAGCGGACGCGGGCGTCATTCTTATCGAACAGCCCTTACCCGCAAATAATGATCATATTCTCAGCGAAATCGAACGACCTGTCATTATCTGTGCCGACGAAAGCGTTCATACATCGATTGGACTTGAGGAACTGGCCAAGCGCTATGACGCCGTCAATATCAAGCTCGACAAGGCAGGTGGACTAACTGAAGGCCTTCTTATGCGAAATAAGGCAATCGATCTCGGCCTTCAGATCATGGTGGGCTGCATGGTCGGAACGTCGCTCGGCATGGCACCTGCGGTCCTGCTTGCCCAGAAAGCTGATGTGGTTGACCTTGATGGCCCGCTGCTTCTCGCACATGATCGTGACCCGGGACTACGCTATGAAGGCGCGCTGGTTTATCCGCCAAAAGCCGCCGTTTGGGGTTGACCTGCACGTTGACAGCTCTCGTCCACGGCTTCATGGATAGGAGCGAGAGCGCCTTCGAAAATGTCCGCACAAGCGTCCCATGTGAATGATTTGAGCACTTGTGCGGGTTCAAACGGCTCCATTTGCAGAGCCGCCAGGCATGCCTCTCTCAGATCTTCAGAGAGGATACCCGCACCGGTTGCTCCGACAACATCCTGCGATCCTGGCACCGGATAGGCTGCAACCGGCAAGCCAGAGGCTATCGCTTCAAGCAAAACGAGACCGAACGTGTCTGTCCGGCTTGGAAAAACAAACACATCGGCTGCGGCATAAGTGTTTGCCAATGCTTCACCTTCCCGTTTACCGACGAACGCTGCTTCTGGAAACCGCGCACGCAAATCGTTCAGAGAGGGGCCGTCTCCGACGATGAGTTTCGTGCCGGGAAGATCAAGTTCCAGAAATGCTGGCAGGTTTTTTTCCGCAGCAACGCGCCCCACACAGATGAACACCGGTCGCGGCAGCTCCTTAATCCTCTCCGAGCGAGGATAAAACAGTGTACGATCAACACCTCTCGTCCAGAGTTCCAGCCGTGTAAAACCTTGCCCTTTGAGGTCATCCAGAATGGATTGAGTCGGCACCAGCGTATGTTGAGCCGCATTATGAAAACGTCGTAGAAATGCGTAGGTCCAGCGCGGCGGAATAGGAAAGCGTTCCTCCAAATACTCTGGAAACCGCGTGTGAAAGCTCGTCGTGAAGGACCAGCCCATTTTCAGACATGCACGCCGCGTCATGACCCCCAGCGGGCCCTCGGTTGCGATATGCACATAATCCGGCCTCATAGCCGTCAAACGCCGTCTTAGGCTACCTGGCGTCGTCAAGGCAAGGCGGATTTCCGGATAGGTCGGACACGGGACTGAACGATAATCAAGCGGCGATATGATTGTGACATCGTATCCCCGCTCAATCATCAGATCGCGGCATTTGGTCAACGTGCGTACAACGCCGTTGACTTGAGGGTGCCAGGCGTCGGTGACGATGACGATTTTCTTCATTAGCGAAAAATCGCCAATTCACGAACCGGGCGAGGCAGCTGGATCACACTGCCCTCGTCACGCTCTTCGCCATCAGAAACAACGCTCCCTGTCGTTGGGCGGCGATCACGGCGTTCCGTCCATTCGAGGAGTTCCATCCGTCCGTCAAAATGCTCGATCACCGCTGTGCAGCTCTCCACCCAGTCACCCGTATTGATGTACTCGACGCCATTCATGCTTTCGATCGTGGCATGATGGATATGTCCGCAAATCACACCATCCACTCCGATCCGCTGCGCTTCTTCCGAAACCACATTCTCGAACTGACCGATGAAATTGACTGCTTTTTTTACGCGGAATTTCGCCCAGGCTGAAAATGACCAGTAGCGCAGACCGAACATCGAGCGGACCCGGCTCATAATCGTATTTATCCAGATCGCCGTATCGTAAGCCCAATCGCCCAGATAAGCGATGAAGCGGGCATTGCGCACCACCACGTCAAACTGATCGCCGTGAATAACGAGAAACTTGCGGCCATCCGCCGTTTCGTGGATCGCCCGGTTCATGACTTCGATGCCGCCGAAGTGCGTCCCTTGGAAATTTCGTAGGAATTCGTCGTGATTACCGGCGATGTAGATGATATTGGCGCCCTTCCGGCTCTTGCGAAGCAGCTTCTGGACCACATCATTGTGTTCCTGAGGCCAATGCCAGTTGCGCCGCAGACGCCAGCCATCGACAATGTCCCCTACGAGATAGATCGTCTCAGCTTCATGATAACGGAGAAAGTCCAGAAGCAATTCGGCCTGTGCGGCTTTGGAACCCAGATGTACATCCGAAATAAACAGAGTCCGGAGTTTTCTGTGTTGTGGAGCGTCGGTGCTCATTTGGTTGTCCCTTTCGACGGCAACCTGATCTGAGCACAGAAAACCCGATTCATGTCACAAAGATATGACGGCTTATTTTAACACGCGGACAGGCTTCCGCACCGCTCCCAACACCCGTTTTAAGCAACGAGTTCTACCTTTGCGCCGACATACCGCGATTGCGGACGAATGAGCTTGTTCGCTGCCATCTGTTCACGACAATGTGCTATCCAACCCATCGTTCTTCCCATTGCGAATACACAGGTAAACGCCTCACGCGGGAAACCTAATTGTTCAAGCAACAGAGCGGTATAGAACTCGACATTCGTTTCGAGAGAGCGGTCCGGCTTGTGGCGTTTGAGAACCGCAATAGCAGCCTTCTCCACCGCTTCGGCCAATTCCACGCGATGTTTTTCGCGTTCGTTCCCAACGATTTCGATGCGTTTCAAAGCACCTTTCAAGGCATCTGCACGGGGATCGCGTACACGATAAACCCGGTGACCGAACCCCATCAACCGTTCTCCATTGGCGACGGCGGTTTCGAGCCATCGTTCAGCGTTGTCAGGACTCATGATAGTATCCAGCATATCGAGTACCGGACCTGGAGCCCCGCCATGTAATGGCCCTTTCAAGGCACTAATCGCCGCAAGTAGCGAAGAGGTCAAACCGGCACGCGTCGAGGCGACTACGCGCGCGGCGAAAGTCGAGGCGTTCAATCCATGGTCAGAAACAGTCATGAGGTAAGTGTCTAACGCAGCGACTTCTGCTTCATTAGGCATTCTAGCATTCATCATGCGAAGAATGTCTGCGCTGTGCGGAAGCGCCGGGTCAGGACGAACAGGACGTCGTCCCTTGTGCGCGCGCAAAATGGCCGTTGTAAAAACAGCCGGCGCTGCCATCAGATACAAGGCTGCAGTCAGATCATCCTCGTCAGCGATACGAGCCATCAATGCGCGAAGCGCTTCCACAGGTGATAGTTCCATCAATGTATCATCAAGCGCATCCGCATGATGAAACACCTGCAAGCGCGCCTCGCCAAGCGCTTTCTGTAGTTCGACACCCTTGGGTAGGTCTTCAAAAAAACCGTTCCACAGAAGCTCGATCCCATCCTCAACGCTGCTTTGCGGAACCAAATCGTCCAGCGATCGACCACGAATAACCAGCCTGCCTGCAAGCCCATCAACGTCTGACAACACGGTTTCGGCAGCAATTACATCTTCAAGTCCGCTGTTCATGGCAATTCTCCTTGTTTGCTTTCGGACATTGAATCCAAGTATAATTGACGTCAATCTTGATGAAATAGATCAATATAGGGTGCAATAATGAACTGGCTAACAGCGGAAGAAGCCCTCGCCGTTCTTCAGACAAAGCCGCAGACACTTTATGCAAACGTTAGTCGGGGACGCATCCGTTCCAAACCATTGCCTGACGATCCCAGACGCAGCCTATACCGATCAGAGGACGTGCATCGCCTTGCCAGCAGGCGTCCCGGACGCAAGAGAGACAGTGCGGTTGCCGCTGATACCATTCGCTGGGGGCTGCCAATCATGCGCTCGGGCATTTCTACTATTATCGATGGCCGGCTTCTCTATCGTGGATGTGACGCTGCCGAACTATCTGAAACTGCCACACTGGAAGAGGTGGCGGCACTGTTGTGGCAGATGGATTTCGACAATTTAACCATCGGCAACAATGAAACAAATATGGTTGGCAACCAAATCGGTACCACGCCACTAGAACGGTTGTTTGCTGTTTTTGGTCTTCGCGCCGCTAACGATCTGCCGAGTTCTGGACGTTCCGCAGCGATTCTGCAGCGGGAGGCTTTCGGCCTGTTACAACTTTTCCATAATACTGTACTTGGTGTACCGTCATCCAATATGCCAATACACGAGCGCATTGCGCTAGCCTGGCAAAGGCCACGGGCAAGCGATCTGATCCGGCGTGTACTGGTTCTTCTTGCAGACCATGAACTCAATGCATCAACATTCGCCGCCCGCGTCGCGGCGTCGACGGGCGCGCCACTGTCTGCGGCGACTCTCGCCGGACTATCAACATTGATCGGCCCGCGACACGGACGCGCTGCTGCCACATCTGCCGCAATTGTTGTACAGGCCCGGGAAATAGGAGCGGAAGCAGCAATCAAAGACAAGCTTAGACAAGGGGCACAATTCCACTTCTTCGGTCACCCACTCTATCGCGAAACAGGCGATGCTCGCGCATCCGCATTGCTGGAACATCTGGAGTTGCCTACCCCCTACCGCGATCTGGAACGAAGCGCTACGGATATTCTCGGCGAGAAACCCAATGTCGACTTCGCGCTCGCAGCCGCAACAGAAGTCTATGATTTGCCTCTGGATGCGCCGCTGCTTCTGTTTGCTCTAGCGCGTGTTGTTGGCTGGCTGGCTCATGCGCTGGAGCAGGTCGATAACGGATCGTTTATAAGACCGAGAGCGGAATTCACTCCGCCCCTGGAATAGAAATGTTCACCAAGTATTGTTCACTTGGATAGCGTTTTCACCTGTAAAAGGTGGACATATGCACCCATGAACCAGAATCCGGTTGATCGAACCGCTTGCTTGGTGGCATGTCTCTAAAACTTGAACAAAATGCGAGGATCAAGCTGTGGACTTGGGCCTGAAGGGTCGAAAAGCAATTGTGTGTGCTTCCAGCAAAGGGCTTGGACGAGCCTGCGCTGAGGCGCTTGCCGAAGCTGGATGCGATATTGTTCTTAATGGACGAAATGAAGAAACGCTCGCTGCGACAGCAGACGCAATTCACAAGACATTTAGCGTAAAGGTTGTAGTCGTTGCTGCAGATGTATCTACCGCTGAAGGGCAGGCTAAACTGATTTCCGCCTGCCCGACACCAGACATTCTCGTAAATAATAATGGTGGTCCGGCTTTCAAGGATTTCCGTCTTCTTGATCGCGACGCCATCCTTCAAGGTGTGACACAAAACATGGTTACACCCATCGAGCTGATCAAGGCTGTTATTGATGGGATGGTCGAGCGCCGTTTTGGCCGCATCGTCAACATCACATCGACATCGGTATACGCCTCTATTCCCGGTCTTGATCTCTCGTCGGGAGCCCGCGCGGGCCTGACAGCATTTCTCGCTGGCATCGCCCGCACGGTCGCTGCCTCAAATGTGACAATCAACAACATGCTGCCTGGTGCGTTCGATACGGACCGTCTTCGCGGTGGTTTTGCATTCTCAGCCGAGAAAAATGGCACAACAGCGGAGATGGAAGCTGCGAAGCGGGCAGCGGCGATTCCTGCGGGACGGATTGGCCAGCCGAAAGAGTTCGGTCAAGCCTGCGCCTTCCTTTGCTCGGAACATTCCGGGTTCATTACCGGGCAGAATCTCGTTATCGATGGCGGCGCATATCAGAGTGCATTTTAACAGCAACAACCGATAGATCAGCAGATTTGGAAAAACTCATTCTCGAAAACGGGCCTACTGAGATTTGAGCCGATAGATTAAGAACAATAATGGCCCGGTGTGCGGAATCTACATGCAGAACCTGTATGCGAACGCCGCTCCACGTGCAAACGAGCTCTAGCTCTGCACGAGAAATTTTGGAAAGCGATGCGACCATGACCAAAAAAACACCTTCCACTTCCCGTTCAGATTTTGATGAAGCAGCCCTGTTCTTCCATCGTTATCCTAAGCCCGGAAAGCTGGAAATTCAGGCGACAAAGCCCCTTGGCAACCAGCGAGATTTAGCGTTGGCTTATTCGCCCGGCGTAGCCGCTCCCTGCCTCGCAATTCACGAAGACCCCGCAACTGCCGCCGAATATACCGCCCGCGGCAATCTCGTTGCTGTAGTGTCGAACGGCACCGCGGTTCTGGGCCTCGGCAATATTGGTGCACTTGCATCCAAACCGGTCATGGAAGGCAAAGCCGTCCTTTTCAAAAAATTCGCCGACATCGACGTATTCGACATCGAAATCGATGCGCATGAAATCGGTCGCATTGTCGACGTCGTTGCCGCTTTAGAACCGACCTTCGGCGGCATCAATCTTGAAGACATCAAAGCGCCTGAGTGCTTCGAGGTTGAAGAACAGCTTCGCGCGAAAATGAACATCCCTGTCTTCCATGATGACCAACATGGCACAGCCATCATCGTTGCGTCGGCAGTGCTAAATGGTTTGGAGCTTGCCGGCAAGAAAATCAGTGATGCCAAGATTGTTACATCAGGCGCCGGCGCTGCAGCCCTTGCCTGCCTCAATCTTCTTGTCAAACTCGGTGTCAAGCGCGAGAATATCTGGGTCTGCGATATTGAGGGCGTTGTATACGAAGGCCGTAACACGCTGATGGATCGCTGGAAGGAAGTTTACGCACAGAAGACGGATGCGCGTGTTTTGGCGGATGTCATCGGCGGTGCCGACGTTTTCCTTGGCCTTTCGGCGGCCGGTGTGCTGAAGCCTGAACTCCTGAAGCAGATGGCTGAGAACCCGCTCATCATGGCTCTCGCCAACCCGAAGCCGGAGATCATGCCGGAAGAGGCTCGTGCGGCCCGCGCTGATGCCATGATCTGCACCGGACGTTCAGATTATCCGAACCAGGTCAACAACGTTCTCTGCTTCCCTTATATCTTCCGCGGTGCCCTCGACGTTGGCGCGACTGCTATCAACGAGGAAATGAAGCTTGCAGCCGTTCGAGCGATCGCTGCCCTTGCCCGTGAGGAGCCTTCGGACGTCGCGGCGCGGGCTTATTCTGGCGATACGCCTACTTTCGGACCCGACTATATCATTCCGTCGCCATTCGATCAGCGCCTGATTCTGCGCATTGCACCGGCAGTCGCCAAGGCGGCTATGGACACAGGCGTTGCTACGCGCCCGATCGAAGACATGGAAGCCTATCTTGATCGTCTGAACCGCTTCGTCTTCCGCTCCGGTCTCATCATGAAGCCGGTTTTTGCCGCAGCCCGCGCGCAGGAAAAGCCGAAGCGCGTCATATATGCTGACGGCGAAGATGAGCGGGTGTTACGCGCTGCACAGGTCGTAATCGAAGAGCGCATCGCTGCTCCCATCCTCGTCGGACGCCCGCAGGTTATTGAAACGCGATTACGCCGCTACGGGCTCAAGATTCGCCCGGGAACAGATTTCGAGCTCATCAATCCTGAAGATGACCCACGCTATCGCGACTATGTCGATCTCTATTTATCCTACACCGGCAGACAGGGGGTAACACCGGAAGCGGCACGTACCATTGTCCGCACGAATTCGACCGCAATTGCCGCTCTTGCCGTTATGCGTGACGAAGCTGATGCCATGATTTGTGGTCTTGAAGGTCGCTTCGAACGCCACCTCCGCGTGGTGCGCCAGATTATCGGCAAGGTTCCTGGCATCCGCGACTATTCCGCTTTGAGCCTGCTCATCTCTCAGCGTGGTGCCCTCTTCCTCACAGACACTTATGTCAACGTAGAACCCAGCGCAAATGAAGTGGCCGAAATGGCAATCCTTGCGGCAAAGGAAATCAGCCGCTTCGGTATTGAGCCAAAGGCAGCTTTGGTATCGCATTCGAATTTTGGATCGAAAGAGTCGGTCAGCGCAGAAAAGATGCGTGAAGCAGCGGCAATTCTCGCCGAGAAGGCGCCAGAGCTAGAATCTGATGGAGAAATGCATGGTGATTCAGCTCTCTCGCAGGCGCTGCGCGATCGTGTATTCCCGAATTCGCGCTTGAAAGGCGAAGCCAACCTTCTTGTCTTCCCGAACCTCGATGCTGCAAACATCACGTTGAATGTGGTCAAGACGGTTACGGACGCTCTGCATGTGGGCCCAATTCTGCTTGGCGCGGCACGCCCTGCACACATTCTGACCCCTTCCGTCACTTCGCGTGGTGTGGTCAATATGACTGCGTTAGCGGTTGTAGAAGCCTTGCAGAAATCGGGAGAAACTCTTCGGAAGAAGAGATAAATCAAGCATACTGAGTTAGAAACAACAAATACAAACCTTTAACGGCGAGTACAACTAAATATACTCGCCGTTAATATTTAATTAACTATATTTTAAAAGCATGATAACACTCACACCATTTTCGAGGTTATTATGTCTAGTATTTCATTTAAACATAATAGAAGACTATCTTACCCTATACTCCTGATGTTTGCGGGGCTATTGACAGGCTGCACAACTATACCCTCCACAAAACTTTGTACACCGACCGAACAGAGGCAGCTAAAAAGGCAACTCCTCGCCACCCAATCACTCATAGATCGCAAGGAAGCCGAACTTTCTCGTTCGCGAAAAGACGCGGCTGAGGATCATTGCGTGGGGAGTTTGCTTACGCCAGCTGTCAAATCAGCCCGATGCACGAAACTGCTGGTGAGAACAAAGCGGCTTGCAACTGAAACAAAAATTCTGCGTGAGCGCCTCAACGAACTGGATCTGGCGCTTGTTGGGCGTACGTCACCGTCTAAGCATGTCAAATCGTGCAAAGCCTCGTGGGTAGTATCCCCTCAGAAGCCGCAATCAAAAATTGTTCACGTACCACAGCGGAAGCCTAAGGCAATAGCCCAATCGCACGTCAAAATGGCCAGCGCGATTGTACGGCCTGTCTATGAAATTCCCACACCGATTGAAGCCGAAGAAGTGGACCACACACCGTCCTCAACAGTGCCAATTTCGACAGCGCCAGTCTATGTTGCACCCGCTGCAATAACCCCACCTTTGGAACGCCCCTATACGGCGAATGCAAAAGTCAGGGTCGTCGGGTCAGAATTCTTTCCCGACCAATCAGCATTAACAAGTCAGCCAGTTCCGGTCCATGAGGCTGTCCCGTAAGCGCCAGCCGCAAAGGCATGAAAAGATTTTTGCCCTTGCGTCCCGTCGCAGCCTTCACGGCTTCAGTCCAGATTTTCCAGGTTTGTCGGTCCCACGGGGCGGGTGGCAGAAGAGCGAAAGCCTCTTTCAGGAAAGCGCGATCCTCTTCTGAGAAGTCCGGCATTTCTTGCAGATCACCATCAACGATAGACCACCAATGCGTAACATCCTTGAAACGATCGAGATTGCCTCGAACGGCCAACCAGAACGGCTCGGCCTTATCGCCCGAAATACCCAACGCGGCCAGACGCGATTGAGCATCCGAATAGGACATTTCGTGCAGAAGGGATCGATTGAGCGTATCCAGTTCCGCCGGATCGAACTTTGCCGAGGACTTCGATATCGAAGCCAGATCAAAACGCTCCGCGAGACTTGCCATATTGGGTGCTGCCGAAACATTTTCCGACGTGCCAATCAGAATGGCCAGCGAGGCGACTGCCATCGGCTCGAATCCGGCCTCGCGGAGCGATTCGACTGACAAGGCGCCGGTTCGCTTGGAAAGCCCCTCGCCCGAAATCGTCGTCAGCAGATTGTGGTGCCCGAAAACGGGTGCCTTAGCTCCAAGAGCTTCAAAGATTGAAATCTGCACGCCGGTGTTGGTTACGTGGTCGTCACCGCGGATGATGTGCGTAACGCCGAGATCTATATCATCGACCACCGACGGCAACGTGTAGAGATATGTGCCGTCCTCGCGCACCAGCACTGGATCGGACATTGAGGCCAGATCAACAGTCTGAGGACCGCGAACCAGATCGTCCCAATGGACCTCCGTACGCTTGGTATCGAACGGATCGGTATCGAAATTTGGCAGCAGGAAACGCCAGTGTGGTTTGCGCCCTTCGGCTTCAAAGGCTGCTCTCTCTTCTTCCGTCAGCTTTAGACCTTCGCGGCCGTATACCGGCGGCAGACGGCGAGCCAAGCGTAATTTGCGACGACGCTCCAATTCGTCGGCAGTTTCATAGCAGGCATAAAGCAGACCAGCCTGCTTGAGCTTCTCCACCGCCTCGCCATAAACGTCAAAACGCTTCGACTGATATTCGACACGATCAGGCTTAACGCCCAGCCAGTCGAGATCGATGGCAATTGCTTGCGCATATTCTTCTTTGGAGCGCTCAACATCAGTATCGTCATAGCGCAAAATGAATTTGCCGCCATTTTTCTGCGCGAAAAGCCAGTTTGAAAGCGCTGTACGCGTATTGCCAATATGAATATAGCCCGTCGGCGACGGAGCAAAACGAACGGTTACGGTCATTTCATTGTCTTTCAGCGGTCGCGGAAGCGGTTCGTTATAGGGTAGCGGCGATCACGTCCGAAATTCTTCTTGGTAATTTTGACACCGGGCGCCGATTGTCGACGCTTGTACTCAGCCAGATAGAGTAAATGTTCGATCCGTTGGACGGTTTCGAGCGCATGCCCACGCTCGGCAATCTCAGTGTTGCTCATTTCGTTTTCGACGAGACATTCAAGAATATCATCCAGAACCGGATAAGGTGGCAAGTTATCCTGATCCGTCTGATTTTCGCGCAGTTCGGCAGACGGCGCTTTGGAAATGATATTATGCGGAATCACCTCGCCTGACGGACCAAGAGCTCCGTCCGGCATATGGCTGTTGCGCCATTCTGACATCGCATAGACCTGCATCTTGTAGACGTCCTTAATTGGATTGAAGCCGCCGTTCATGTCACCATAAAGCGTCGCATAACCCACCGACATCTCCGATTTGTTGCCAGTAGTGACGACCATCGAACCGAACTTGTTCGAAACGGCCATCAAAATGGTGCCACGTGCGCGACTCTGCAGATTTTCCTCCGTCACCCCGCTCTCGGTTCCCTCGAAGAGCGGCTGCAATGCTTCCAGAAAACCTTCAACTGGCGCAGAGATTGGAACGATATCGTATCGTACACTGAGCGCTTTTGCACAATCAGCGGCGTCTTTCAGAGATTCGTCGGATGTGTAGCGGTAAGGCAGCATGATGCAGCGCACGCGATCCTTGCCCAAGGCGTCTACACCCAAAGCTGCACAGATTGCCGAGTCGATGCCGCCGGAAAGGCCCAGTACTACATCCTTGAAGCCGTTCTTGTTCACATAGTCTCGCAAACCCAGCATGCACGCGGAATAATCAGCTTCGAGCCCTTCAGGAAGAGTGGCCTTCTCACCTTCTTCGCAGCGCCAGCCATCAATCTCTTTGTGCCAGGTGATCAGCGTGATCTGCTCCGCAAATTGCGGCATTTGCAGGCAGAGCGATCGGTCGGCGTTAAATGCGAACGATCCACCATCAAAAACAAGTTCATCCTGTCCACCAACTTGATTGGCATAGACCATCGGTAATTCGGTTTCGATTACCTGCTTCAGGACAATCTGATGACGTCGATCCATCTTGGCGCGGTGATAAGGCGAACCGTTCGGTACGAGCAAAATCTCTGCGCCACTCTCAGCCAGCGTTTCAGCTACACCGAGTTCACCCCAAATATCTTCACAGATGGGAATCCCAATTCGAACACCTCGGAAATTAACCGGTCCTGGCATTGGGCCAGCTTGAAATACGCGCTTCTCGTCGAACTCGCCATAATTGGGCAAATCAACCTTGAACCGTTCAGCGATCACCTCTCCGGCATCCAGAACTGCGATGGAGTTGTGAAGTCCGCCTTCACGATTGAGTGGTGTTCCGATGATGACACCTGGCCCGCCATCGGCCGTGTCACTTGCAAGTTCACGTATGGCTTTTTCGCAAGCTTCGAGGAAGGACGGCTTCAGAACCAGATCTTCCGGCGGATAACCGGAAATGAACAGTTCGGTGAATAAAATAAGATCGGCCTTCATCCTGGCGGCCTCTGCGCGTGCCGCGCGTGCCTTGGTGAGGTTTCCGGCGATATCGCCCATAACGGGATTAAGCTGCGCGATGGCAATACGGAGCATGGCAAGATTCTCGTGAGAGGCTAACATGCCCAAGCTTTAGCGCGCTTGGGCGAGCAAATGCAACGGAAGCAAACAACGATCCCTTTGTTTGTCAGGCCAGATATGTATTGACGAGAATATAGCCCCAGATCGCGACGACGAACGCAATGGAAATCAGAACAGCGAGCGAGCCGCAGTCCTTTGCAATCTGAATTTCCTTGTGAAAATCCCGCGAAACGGCGTCACACGTCGCCTCAATACCCGTGTTCAGTACTTCCACAAGGATTAGGAAGAGGATCGATCCGGTCATGAAGAGAAATGCAAGCCAGGTCGGTGCGAGAAAGAACGCCACCGGCAGAGATAGAAGAAACAGCACCAGTTCCTGTTGAACAGCCTTTTCATGTCCCGCAAGATACTTCAATGCTCGCATGGAATTGAGAAAAGCCAGAAAAATGCGCTGCATCATTACCCTCAATCAAATTGGTTATAGCATCAGTTCAAAGATCGGGATCGATTTACGGAAAGCATAAAGGCACTTATGCAACCGTTCGGAGGCATGCCCCCTAAGGCAATCAATAGGTGAGTTTCTCCGAAATGCAACAGGGCGGAGATCGTAACCTCCGCCCTGCAAGCTCTAGTATGTTAGAAACAGGTCAGGCACTCGCGACCTGCTTGTCAACTCCAGCATCACGCTCCTTCTTGAGAAGCTCAGCCAACAGAAACGCCAGTTCCAGTGCCTGATCGGCATTGAGTCGTGGATCGCAATGCGTGTGATAGCGGTCGTGCAAATCTTCTGCCGAGATCGCACGCGCGCCACCGGTGCATTCCGTCACATTCTTGCCGGTCATTTCGACATGGATACCGCCCGGATGCGTACCTTCAGCGCGATGAATCGCGAAGAACGATTCCACTTCCTTGAGGATGCGGTCGAACGGACGCGTCTTGTAGCCACCGGCGGTGATCGTATTGCCATGCATCGGATCGCATGACCACACGACTTTGCGGCCTTCCTTTTCGACGGCACGAATAAGCTGCGGCAAATGATCGCCAACCTTATCGTAGCCAAAGCGTGCAATCAGCGTCAATCGCCCAGCTTCATTTTCCGGGTTCAGAAGATCGATCAGACGAACGAGATCATCCGGCTGCAGAGATGGGCCACATTTGAGACCGAGCGGATTCTTGATGCCGCGGCAGTACTCGATATGGGCATGATCGGCCTGACGTGTGCGGTCGCCGATCCAGATCATGTGGCCGGACGTGCCGTACCAGTCACCGGAAGTGGAGTCCACGCGGGTCAGCGCTTCTTCATATCCAAGAAGCAGAGCCTCATGGCTGGTGTAGAAATCCGTTTCACGCAGCGAATGATTGCTGTCAGCCGTAATGCCGATCGCACGCATGAAGTGCATGGTTTCGGAAATACGCTGCGCCAGAGCTGCATAGCGTTCTGCCTGAGGGCTCTTGCCGACAAAGCCGAGCATCCACTGATGAACATTCTCCAGATTAGCATAGCCTCCCTGCGCAAATGCACGCAGCAGGTTAAGCGTAGCCGCCGACTGGCGGTATGCCATATCCTGACGCTGCGGATCGGGAATGCGCGATGCCGAGTCGAACTCAATACCGTTGATGATGTCTCCACGGTAAGACGGCAGTTCCACGCCATTCAGCGTTTCCATGTCCGATGAGCGTGGCTTGGCAAACTGACCCGCAATACGGCCTACCTTCACGACTGGCTTCGAAGCACCGAATGTGAGCACGACAGCCATCTGAAGAAAGACGCGGAAAAAGTCGCGGATATTATCCGCGCCGTGTTCGGCGAAACTTTCGGCGCAATCGCCGCCCTGGAGCAGAAAAGCCTTGCCTTCCGCCACTTGGGCCAGTTGCTGCTTGAGCTTGCGCGCTTCACCTGCAAAAACCAGCGGCGGATAGGTGCGAAGACGGGACTCAACGTCGTTCAAAGCCTGTGCGTCCGGATAAAATGGCACTTGCTTGATCGGCTTGTTTCTCCAGGAATGTGGGGTCCAGTTCTTCGTCATTTGAGCACCTGTTGCTTCTATCCGCTCGATTTCTCTCGGATTATATCCTCCTTACACGAAAGCCGGAATTCCTTGAGCGGCAGCCTGCATCTGACAAGGATGACAGCCTGCCCCGGAAATCCGGCGCGCGTGATCGGGCTGATATAATGCAGGCTGAGACTTTATGCCAGCAATATTCGTTAACCGAAGAAACCGGTGGCGAAAGATTCAACCCTCGACCTTCTCGCCATTCACGACACGATAGGTCGGCTTGTACATCGTGACCAGCTCTTCGGCTGCGGTCGGATGCACGGCCATAGTGCGATCGAAGTCATCTTTGGTGGCACCGGCCTTGAGCGAAATGCCCAGGAGTTGAGCCATTTCACCGGCGTCAGGTCCCATAATATGGGCGCCGACGACCCGGCGGCTCGCCGCGTCGACGATGAGTTTCATCAGCATTTTTTCATTGCGGCCGGACAGCGTGTTCTTCATCGGGCGGAACAGCGCTCTATAAACCTCGATCTCTGGATACTTCTTCGCGGCCTCATCTTCAGGCAAGCCAACCGTACCGATCTCCGGTTGCGAAAATACGGCTGTTGCGATCAACTCATGATCCGGCTTTGTCGGATTATCCTTAAAGGCAGTTTCGAGGAAGCACATGGCTTCATGAATTGCCACTGGCGTTAGTTGAACGCGGTTTGTAACATCACCCACCGCCCAGATGTTCGCGACATTGGTACGCGAATAATCATCGACCGGTATAGCGCCGATTTCGTCCGTCTTCACTCCGGCTCTTTCCAGCCCAAGACCAGTCGTATTGGCCCTGCGCCCAATAGCCATCATTGCCTGACCGACTTCTAATGTTTCGCCATTGTTCAGCGAAATTCTCAGAGTGCCGTTGGACTGCTTTTCGATTTTCTCGAAAACGGCTTCGCAAATGACGCGGATACCTTTCGTTTCCATCGTTTCATGCAAAAGATGGCGCAGGTCCGGGTCGAAACGGGAGAGAATTTCTTTGCCTCGATAAACAAGTGTCGTTTCGACACCAAGGCCATGGAATATGTTTGCGAACTCAACAGCAATATATCCGCCACCCGCAATGGCAATCGCTTTAGGCAGTTCAGCAAGATGGAATACTTCATTGGAGCTGATGCAATATTCATGGCCAGGCAGAGTTTCAGGCATGCTTGGATGCCCACCTGTCGCAATCAATATCTGGTCAGCCGTGACATGGCGACCGTCTGCCTTTAATTCGATCGTATGTTCATCAATTAGTTCGGCACGGCCAGTGAAAATCTCGACATTGGATTTCTCGAGCCCTCTGGTATAGAGCCCCTCAAGCCAAGCAATCTCCCTGTCCTTAGCATCGATTAGTTTCTTCCAATCGAATGTCGAAGTGCCAACATCCCAGCCGTAACCGGCTGCATCTTCAAAATATTCGGGAAACTGGGAAGCATAGACGAAAAGTTTCTTTGGCACACAACCGCGAATAACACAGGTCCCACCCATGCGATATTCTTCCGCAAGACCGACCTTTTTCCCCATTGCCCCGGCAAGACGTCCTGCCCTGACACCACCGGAACCGCCGCCAATAACAAAAAGATCGTAGTCATAGCCGGTCATGGAATTCTCCAATAAATATTACGTTGGCCAATATGTAGGCAAAAGAAAAAGCCCGGCCAAGAGACCGGGCTTTCAAATTCAGCGTTACCGCACCAAATTACTGCTGTGCAGGCTGTGCTGGAGCAGCTGCAGCGCCAGCCTGAGCGGCCAGAACTTCGGCCACGCCGGTTGCCAGATCGCGGGCGATGCCGTTCTGCCAGATATTCGCAGCCTTCACCACTTCACGCGTTACGATCGGACCTTCCGACAGGAGCTTCTTTCCCGCGGGCGACGTATAGAATGCTGCAATGGCTTTCAGCTCATCTTCAGAAAAAGCTTTCGCATAGGCTCGGGCGGATTCGGTTTCGAGATCGGCACGACGGGAAGCAAGAGCAAGAGCCTTGTCATCGACCGTCTTGGTGATGAGGGCTTCCAGATTTGGATCCTTCTGGATCAGTTCGCCCTTCAGGGCGCGGGCAGCATTCGGTAGAATTTCGTCGAATTGCTCGGTAGCATCAATTGCAGAAATAGCAGCGCGGGCAGCTTCCAGATGAGATTCGCTGATTTCCTGTGCAGATGCCGCATGAATGCCCGACATCAGTACGAGCGCGGAAAACGGTGCAATCAGACGGCGAAAGCCAGTTGCCGGGATCATAGGTCAATACTCCGTTCAATCAGTTCAAGACCGGTTCATGGTGCGGATGCCGTCGTTGCCAGCAATCACTGCCGCACGCGCCAGTCCGATGAAAAGTCCGTGCTCGACAACGCCTGGAATTGCGAAGAGAGCGTTAGATAGTGTCTTTGGATCGGGAATGCGGCCAAAAGATGCATCCACGATATAATGGCCACCATCTGTTACGAAGGCCGAGCCATCCTTTAAACGCAGCGCCAGCGGGCCTGCAAGACCACACTTTGCAGCTGCTTCTTCAATCGCGCGCATGGTTGCGCCGAGACCGAAACAATTGACTTCCACAGGTAGAGGGAAACGCCCAAGCGTCTCCACCACCTTCGAGCTGTCAGCAATAACGATCATTGCATCCGATGCGGCGGCAACAATCTTTTCACGAAGAAGAGCTCCACCGCCGCCCTTGATGAGCGAAAGATCGGCGTCGACTTCATCGGCACCATCCACGGTAAGATCGAGATGAGGCGTTTCATCGAGTGTCGTCAGTGGAACGCCCAGCTCCTTACAAAGCTTCGCAGTGCGTTCAGAGGTGGGTACGCCAATGATCTTGAAGCCGCTACTTACCCTTTCGGCAAGCAGACGAACGAACTCCTCGGCAGTTGAACCGGTACCGATCCCCAGCCGCATTCCATCCTTGACGTGCGTAAGTGCTTCTGCGGCGGCTGCAATTTTCAGCTTGCGAGCTTCATCCATACCCAAGT
This sequence comes from Brucella oryzae, assembly GCF_041929965.1. NCBI lineage: Bacteria > Pseudomonadati > Pseudomonadota > Alphaproteobacteria > Hyphomicrobiales > Brucellaceae > Brucella > Brucella oryzae. The sequence goes on from NZ_JBHEEO010000008.1 coordinate 109,828, forward strand.
TCCCGATAATCCCTGCGGATTCTCATTATCATCCGGTTCGCCTCTAGCATGCGGGCGCAGCACAACAAAGCGCCTATTCGAACTATGACGCAGAATTTCGGGTTTTAAGCAAATCTGATCACGAGGTTGAGCCGTAGACGACAATCAGATAGGAATTCCTTATTCCTCATTTCAAACACGAGAAGCTAATGTCCGCTGCTAATCTCAAGCCCATCATCGTTTTCGATCTCGACGGAACCCTCATCGATACAGCACCCGACCTTCTCGACAGCCTCAACCACTGCCTCGCCATATCAGGCCTGCAAACAGCCGACCGTGAATCGTTGCGAAGATTCGTCGGCCAAGGTGGTCGTGTTATGATCGAGCGGGCTTTCGCAGCGCAGCAAAAACAGGCCGATGAAGTGCAACTCGACAATCTGGTAGAAGAGTTCCGCGAACATTATGCCGATCATATGCCGGGACATTCGACGTTCTTTCCAGGCGCACTGGAAGTAATGGACCGGTTCTCGGCACATGGTTACGAACTGGCCGTCTGCACCAACAAGTTTGAAGCCTTGTCGGTCAAACTCCTGACTTCAATGGGTGAAGCGGGGCGATTTGCGGCGATTTGCGGCGCTGATACCTTCGCCTATCGCAAGCCTGATCCGCGCCATCTTACCGAAACAATCGCGCGGGCGGGTGGTAATCGCGAACGCGCCATCATGGTTGGAGATAGCCGCACCGATATAGATACGGCAAAAGCGGCCGGTATCCCCGTTATTGCCGTTGACTTCGGATATACCGATCTTCCCGTGCAGCATTACGATCCGAGCCGCGTTATTTCGCATTTTGACGAGTTCACCCTCGAAATGGCCCGACAACTCATCGAGGCGGTCACAGACCCTGTATAGAGAGAGAATGGCACATGATAGCGCAACGTTTTCTTATATTTGGCATCGCTTTCTCGTCGATACTATCAACAGCGTCTGCAAATAATGGCTCACCGGGCCTGCCGGGCGTTAAGGCTCAAAAACCCATCGTATCCGCTCCGCCAGCTGCTCCTGAACCGGATCAGGCACCAAACGGTAATTGGAAGAATTTTCGTGTGGGCAATACTGACGTTTCGATTTCTGGCAGTATCACAATAGATGTCGGCACCAAGAACAGCAGGATATCCGGTCGTTAATTCCGAGAAGACCGTTCTAACGCCGATAGTACCTTCGGAAGCTGAGCAGGCAAATCATCGGCGATAAGACCGTGACCGAAGCGGCGTGCGGCATCTGCATGTATCCATACGGATGCACAGGCAGCCGCAAATGCAGGCATGCCCTGCGCAAGTAAACCGCATACAATACCCGTTAAAACATCACCTGACCCCGCTGTGGCCAGCAAAGGGGTTCCATTGGCGTTGACCACCGCCAACCCATTCGGTTCAGCAATCACAGTATCCGGCCCTTTATATATAATGATCGCATTGGCACGCTTTGCAGCTTCACGGGCCTTGCCGATCTTTGATGCAGAACTCTTTGCGATATCTGGAAACAGTCGCCGAAACTCTCCCTCATGCGGCGTCAGGACAAGCGCAGTCTTAGCATGTTGCCGCCTATCGAACAGCTCAGTTGGTTTCTGTTCAAAAGCCGTAATCCCGTCGGCATCCAGAACCAGACCGTGAAATCCTTCCAGTTCACTACTTGCGAGAAACAAGGCGTGGTCACGCGCGAATGCCGGATTTTCAAATCCTGGCCCGAGTGCTGCGGCAGCGACCTTGCGTCCGGCAAAGAACAGCCGAACATCCTTTAAACCGCGCGTTTCTCGGACCATGATGCTGGTCAGATGCGCGGCATTGACCGCCATTGCGTCGGGGGGAGACAAAAGCGTTACCGCACCGGCCCCGCTACGAGCCGCAGCAAGCGCTGACAGACGTGCAGCGCCAGTCGAATGAGCACCACCGGAAAATACTGCTGCGTGGCCGCGACTATATTTATAAGCATCAACACCAAGCACCGGCAGGGTGCTTTCCCAAAGCTCCGGAGCATTCTCGAAAACATGCGGTTCGATCGCGGCAAGTATGTGATCGGGAATACCAATATCCGCGACATGAAGAACACCGCAACGTCCCCTTCCTGGCTGCAAAAGATGCCCCGGCTTTTTACGAAAAAACGTGACCGTCGCCCGCGCGCGAATTGCCGTTCCCAGTATGTCGCCACTTTTTCCCGATATGCCGCTTGGCAAATCAACCGCCACGACCGGCAGGTCGGATGCATTGACTGCATCGATCGCCACAGCTTCGGCGCCGTGAATGCCACGATCCAATCCTGCACCGAATAAGGCATCGATTACACCGCCAAAACTCGCGGCTGAAAATTCGCTAAAATTGGAAACGGTTCCCTTGTAGAAAAGCGACGCGCGCATGGCGTCAGAACCCTTGCGAGGTAATGCCGACGCGAAACATACGACTTCAAAACCCGCCTCCAGCAGGAACTGTGCCGCGATATAGCCGTCGCCACCATTGTTGCCCGGCCCGCACAGGACAGCGACAGGTGCTTTGCGCGGAAACATCCGTTCTGCCACATCCGCGACAGCGCGTCCCGCCGCAAGCATGAGCGAGAATCCATCCTTGATTCCACTCGCGATGGTCTGGCGATCAGCTTCTGCCATTTCCTGCGGTGTCAGCAACTCGTACATCACGTCTCTTTTCAAAACGGTTTCGAGGCATGATTAAATACGCGGCGCCGAACTTTATGCAAGTTTGCCCTGTTTTGATGCAATATGACTAATTTTTAGCCAACCTCACTGGAATGGTAGAATCTATTTCATTATCCCTCAGCGGAGTCCCGCTTGCACAAGCGTTGTTAATAGTGCCACTGTGCGTCCGGATGAGTGAAATCGAAGAAAATTCACACAGGACCTCAAACTGGCACACTTCATGCTTCTTTATTGGTGAAGCGGGCACAATGTCCATTTCCGAAGAAAAGCGGAGACCATTCTCTGATGAAAAAGATCGAAGCCATCATTAAGCCTTTCAAGCTAGATGAAGTGAAGGAAGCCCTTCAAGAAGTCGGCTTGCAAGGGATCACCGTCATTGAAGCCAAAGGCTTTGGACGACAGAAAGGGCATACCGAGCTTTACCGAGGCGCCGAATATGTAGTCGACTTCCTTCCCAAAGTGAAAGTTGAAGTCATCGTCGCTGATGAAACCGTGGACGGTGCTATCGAAGCCATCCGCAAGGCTGCCCAGACAGGGCGCATCGGCGACGGTAAGATTTTCGTCTCCAACATCGAAGAAGTTATCCGTATCCGTACCGGTGAATCCGGCGTGGATGCCATCTGATCATACCTGCGTACAATCCATCGTCGTGCAAACAGGAAATTAAAATGACGACTGCCAACGATATTCTCAAACAAATCAAAGACAACGACGTCAAGTTCGTCGACCTTCGCTTCACCGACCCGAAGGGCAAGCTCCAGCACGTCACGATGGATATCGGCCTCGTCGATGAAGAAATGTTCATTGATGGCGTTATGTTCGACGGCTCTTCGATCGCTGGCTGGAAGGCCATCAACGAATCCGACATGGTTCTGATGCCCGATCCTACGACAGCCCACATCGACCCGTTCTTCGCCCAGTCCACACTGGTCGTTCTTTGCGACATTCTGGACCCGATCTCCGGTGAAGCTTACAGTCGTGATCCGCGCACGACCGCAAAGAAGGCCGAAGCCTACATGAAGTCGCTTGGCATCGGCGACACGGTCTACGTCGGTCCAGAAGCCGAATTTTTCGTCTTCGACGACGTGAAGTACAAAGCCGATCCGTACAATACCGGCTTCAAGCTCGACTCGACCGAACTGCCGTCCAATGATGACACCGACTATGAAACCGGCAATCTCGGCCACCGTCCGCGCGTCAAGGGCGGCTACTTCCCGGTTCCGCCGATCGACAGCGCTCAGGACATGCGTTCCGAAATGCTCACTGTTCTGACGGAAATGGGCGTAACGGTTGAAAAGCACCACCATGAGGTGGCGGCGGCACAACACGAACTCGGTGTAAAGTTCGACTCACTCGTTCGCAACGCCGACAAGATGCAGATATTCAAATACGTGGTGCATCAGGTTGCCAATGCCTATGGCAAGACAGCAACCTTCATGCCAAAGCCGATTTTCGGCGACAATGGCTCAGGCATGCATGTTCACTTCTCGATCTGGAAAGACGGCAAGCCAACATTTGCCGGCAATGAATATGCCGGTCTTTCGGAAAACTGCCTGTTCTTCATCGGCGGCGTCATCAAGCACGCCAAGGCTGTGAATGCATTCACTAACCCGTCGACAAATTCGTACAAGCGTCTGGTTCCAGGCTATGAAGCTCCAGTCCTGCTGGCTTATTCGGCTCGCAACCGTTCAGCTTCCTGCCGCATTCCGTTTGGCAATTCGCCGAAATCGAAACGTCTGGAAGTTCGCTTCCCCGATCCGGCTGCAAACCCTTATTTGTGCTTTGCTGCCCTGCTGATGGCTGGTCTTGATGGCATCAAGAACAAGATTCATCCGGGTCAGGCCATGGACAAGGATCTTTACGATCTGCCTGCGAAGGAACTGAAGGAGATTCCGACCGTCTGCGGTTCGCTGCGCGAAGCCCTGCAATCGCTCGACAAGGATCGCGAGTTCCTCAAGGCCGGCGGCGTTTTCGACGACGATCAGATCGACAGCTTCATCGAACTCAAGATGGCCGAAGTGATGCGTTATGAAACGACGCCGCATCCGGTCGAGTACGACATGTACTACTCGGTTTAAGAAAACCGCGCGGGCGCTAATCCGTCCGCGCGGTTTCTTTTGTTTTCACCGAGGGGAACGACGCGCAACATTTTGATGATTGCGCGCGCAAAAGAAAACCCGGCATCGCCGGGTTTTCTTCATTAGACCAATGCGATAGACCTGATAGTTAAAGTGCTTCAAGCACGCGGGCGGCCATCATCATTTCGATTTCGCGGTTCTTGCGCCGCTCCACGGCTTCCGCGTCCGATCCCCAGTGTTCAATGGTCCAATCCTCATCGAGGTGTGCCAGCTTCCAGCCTTGTTCCGCGGTAACTTCACCCTTCGCTATAGCCAGTGCAATGATCGCCGACCCGGTCAGCGTCGTCATCGTATGCAACGACGCCAGCGCAATTGGGTCTTTGAAGGCGGTCAGATGAACACCGAATGCCGCTATCGTTTCACGCGATTGCGCGATATGCATCACACCTTCCGCAAGTGAAAAACGAGCGCCAAGGCCTTCCATCCAGTCGATAAGCGGATCCCACTGCAGGGTCTGACGAGAAACGAGCTCTTGTGGGCTATCGGCGCGATAGCAAAGCATGTCAGTCCCTGCAAAACGCAAAATATCCTCGAATACTGCTTGCGGATCCTGCGCAATTCCGTCAATCGCTGTATTGACGAGGCGGGTAGCAGGCATCTTTGCCGGATCAATGACCTTTTCCTGAGCGGTAAATTCATCCGCAACGGTCTGCGCTGCCGTCTTGGTTGGCAATAGCAGAAGGTTTCGCGCCGGCGTCTTGACCGGACGACCATCCAGATGGACCGCAAAACCGCCTTCAACTTCCGCCACTTCCACCTTTTTGTAGAAGCGTTTGGGCAGCTGCGCCAACATCTGCTTTTGTGCCCGCACGATCGGATTCTCGTCCGAAAGCTGCTTTCCTGTTTCGAGATCACTTAAGATATCACGCATAGATCAGTCCAATTCTTCGTCGTTGCCTTGGCAGAAGGCCCGGATTCTACTGAAGCCGTTCGTCCATACCATGCAGCAATGCATGAAGTTCGAATGGCGCTTCCAGAATGTGATGGGCGCCAGCTTCTATCAGTCCCTGCCTGTTATGATACCCCCAAGAGACCCCAGCCGCCATAGCGCCCGCTGCGCGCGCCATCTGCATATCATAAACAGCGTCGCCAATTACAATCGTTCGGTCGGGTTCTATTCCCATCTCCACGCAGGATTCAAGGACCATGGCGGGATGCGGCTTCGATGGGCAGTCGTCAGCAGTACGTGTCACCACGAAATGATGCCCGATGCCATGACGCTCGAAGACGGAGCGGACGCCCCGCTGAGACTTGCCGGTTACTATGCCGAGTAGAAGATCGTCCCTTGCCCCAAGCTCGGTCAGAAGCGGTAGAATTCCATCGTAGAGCGGCTCTGCGAAATCGGGAGCCTGTCGCAACATTACAAAATTTTCCTTGTAGCGTTGTGTGAGCCAATGCACCTGTTCGTCCGGTTCGCGCTTCAAAAGCTTCGCAATTGCCAGATGCAGCGACAAGCCGATAATCGAATGTGTCGCCTCGATTGCTGGAGGTTGCAGGCCAGCGTCGGCAAAACTGGTTGCCATGCATCTGTGAATGAAATCACCACTATCGACCAATGTTCCGTCGCAATCGAAGAGTACTAGTTTCATCGGGCGTTGGAGACCTTCACCGGTTTGTTGATAATCATCAGTCCGCAACCGATCAGTCCGAGAGCCGCGAATATTTTCCAGCTCAAAGGCTCATTCAGGATGAGGCCGCTCAAGAGCACGCCAAAAGCTGGCGTGAGGAAGGCAAAATTCGAAAGCTTCGATGCGGGATATCGGCGCACCATCCAGAACCAGAGCGGATAGGTAAAGGCCACCACGAATATAGCCTGAAAGAGGAAGGCAGATATGGACAGTACATCCGGGCTACGAAGCAGAGGGCCACTCAACACAATGAATGGCAGTGGCACCAGTGTCGCTACGACCAGTTGATAAAGTAGTGTCTTCTCCGGCGCTGTATAAGCAAGCCGCGTTCGCTTGATGACCAGCGTGGTAAGTCCCCACAACACACCTGACACCAGCGCAAGCATATCGCCATAGATCGCATACGGTCCCGGTCGGCTGACATGATCGGAAAAGACCAGAAAGACACCTAGAAACGCAATGCACATGCCAATGAAAGCCCGGACAGACATCCGCTCTCCCAGAAGAAAATGGCTACCGATGGCGACCCAGAATGGCATGATATTCATCATGAGCGTGACACGCCCCACGCTCGTCATCTCCATCGCCAGAAAAATCAGGACGAATTCGCTCCCGAACAACAGCCCGGCGGCGATTCCTGCCCAGAGCGTGCCATCACGATTGAAAAGCGGAATACGGCGCCAATAACACCAGAGAAAAACGCATAGGCTACCGAGCGCGGCACGCCCCGCGGCCATCAGCATGGGATTGAACCCCCGATTGCCTATTTTGATGGCAACCTGATTGAGCCCCCAGCTGAACATGATGAACATGACCAGCATGATGGCTAGCCCATCGAACGAAACTCGTCCTTCGGACGATCCCCCCGCTTCGCCTGACATTTTTAATCTTCCGCACTTTCCTCATCGAAGCCAAGCAGGTTCCATGACTGCACCATATGTGGCGGCAATGGAGCCGTCACATCAATAACGCCACCTGACGGGTTCGGAATACGAATGCGGCGTGCATGAAGATGCAAACGCTTTTGTATCCCGCCTGGAAACTCCCAATTCTGGTCAGCCTCAAAATATTTGGGGTCACCGATGATAGGATGACCGATATAGGCCGCATGCACGCGTAGCTGATGGGTTCTGCCAGTAAAAGGTTCCATTTCGAGCCAGGTCAGGTTATTTCCTGCCTTCTCGATGATGCGATAATATGAGACCGCGTGATCGGAATCCGGTTCACCATGCTGACACACGCGCATCTTGTCACCGTCTGGTGTCTGCTCCTTGACGAGCCACGTGGAAATCTTGTCCTCGCGTTTGCGCGGGACGCCTTTCACCAAGGCCCAATAAGTCTTCTTGGTATCACGTTCACGGAATGCAGCTGTCAACGCCTGTGCTGCACCACGCGTACGCGCCACAACCAGCACGCCTGATGTATCGCGGTCGATACGATGCACAAGGCGCGGCTTTTCGCCCTTCTTGTTGCGCCATGCTTCCAGCATTCCATCAACATGTCGCGATACGCCCGAACCGCCCTGAACGGCGAGACCTGCCGGCTTGTTGAAGACGTAAACTTTCGGGTCTTCATAGAGAAGCATCTGTGAAAGCACGTCACCGTCCTGCTGGCTGCGGATTGTCCGCGCCGTAACCGGTCCTTTTGCTTTTTCATCGACATCCAGAGGTGGAATACGAACAGTCTGCCCGGCCTGAATACGCGTGTCGGCCTTGGCCCGGGAACCATCGATGCGAACCTGCCCCGACCGCAGAAGCTTCTGCAGATGGCCAAAACCGAGTCCCGGATAATGGACCTTGAACCAGCGATCGAGCCGCATGCCCGCTTCGCCTGCATCCACAATCTTCTGTTCTACGCCTGCCATTGAGAAACCCGATCAACTCTTCCTAATACGGCACGTACTCATCGCGCACCGATCGCTTAATCCTGTCAATAGACGCGAGTTCGGACGATTGCTAGGCAGAATTCCTGAAAACTGCAATTTGGCTGCTTTAGCCGAAACTGCTCCAGCACTCTCGAAAGAATTCGATTTCGGCCGCTGAATCTTCACACTCGGTTACATGCATTTTTAATTTATGGTCGATCTTGACACCCAATCGCCACTTCTCGCCGCCATCAGATATTGATAGAACAACGGGGCTATACCATTTAGTCCCGTGAAATAGAACGAGCGGGAGTGCGAAAGTGTCATTGCTCAAAATCTACTGGCGAGCCATGGAATACCTGGCGGTCGAGAAGGCCGCAACGATTACCATGTGTGTCGCCAGCGTACTGGTTGCCCTGGTTACCCTTGCCGAACCAATTCTGTTCGGTCGAGTTATTCAGGCTATCTCCGACAAGGGCGATATTTTCTCGCCTCTTGCGATGTGGGCTGCACTTGGCGGCTTCAACATTGTTGCCGCAGTCTTTGTGGCACGCGGAGCAGACCGTCTCGCACACCGTCGCCGTCTGGGCGTGATGATCGATTCCTACGAGCGTCTCATTACAATGCCGCTTTCGTGGCACCAGAAGCGCGGCACATCCAATGCACTCCATACGCTGATCCGTGCAACAGACTCGCTTTTCACGCTCTGGCTCGAATTCATGCGCCAGCATTTGACGACGATCGTGGCGTTGGCGACGCTTATACCCGTCGCAATGAACATGGATATGCGCATGTCGCTGGTGCTGATCGTGCTGGGCGTCATCTATGTGATGATTGGTCAGCTTGTGATGCGCAAGACTAAAGATGGCCAAACCGCCGTCGAAAAGCATCACCACAAGTTGTTCGAGCATGTCAGCGATACGATCAGCAACGTCTCGGTCGTGCAGAGCTATAATCGCATCGCCTCGGAAACCCAGTCTTTGCGCGATTATGCCAAGAATCTTGAAAAGGTACAGTTCCCCGTTCTCAACTGGTGGGCGCTTGCCAGCGGCTTGAACCGTATGGCATCGACCTTCTCAATGGTGGTTGTTCTCGTTCTCGGCGCCTATTTTGTCACCAAAGGCCAGATGCGTGTCGGCGACGTGATCGCCTTTATCGGCTTCGCTCAGCTGATGATCGGTCGTCTTGATCAGATCAGTGCGTTCATCAACCAAACGGTCACGGCCCGCGCCAAGCTTGAGGAATTCTTCCAGATGGAAGACGCCACAGCTGACCGTCAGGAACCGCAGAACGTTTCTGACCTGACCGACGTTAAGGGTGACATCGTTTTCGACAATGTTACCTTCGAGTTCCCCAACTCCGGTCAGGGCGTCTACGACGTGTCCTTTGAAATCAAGCCGGGGCAGACTGTGGCTATTGTCGGTCCTACCGGCGCAGGCAAGACCACGCTCATCAATCTGTTGCAGCGTGTCTTCGATCCTGCGGCAGGCCGCATCATGATTGACGGGACGGATACGCGTACCGTCAGCCGTCGCTCGCTGCGCCATGCCATTGCAACCGTCTTTCAGGATGCCGGTCTGTTCAACCGCTCTGTCGAAGAGAACATTCGCGTCGGCCGTGAAAGTGCGACACATGATGAAGTTCATGCCGCAGCCCGCGCGGCCGCAGCTCATGACTTCATTCTGGCCAAGAGCGATGGCTACGATACGGTTGTTGGCGAACGCGGCTCGCAACTTTCGGGTGGCGAACGTCAGCGTCTTGCGATTGCGCGAGCAATCCTCAAGGATTCCCCTATCCTCGTTCTTGACGAAGCCACGAGTGCGCTTGACGTCGAAACCGAGGAGAAGGTGAAACAGGCGGTCGACGACCTCAGCCACAATCGCACAACCTTCATCATCGCGCACCGTCTTTCAACAGTCCGTTCAGCTGATCTGGTCCTGTTTATGGACAAGGGACATCTGGTCGAAAGCGGCAGTTTCGATGAACTTGCCGCACGCGGCGGTCGCTTTACAGACCTCCTACGTGTCGGCGGCCTGAAACTGGAAGACACGGCACCCAAAGCTATCGAGGGCAGCAATGTGATGCCCTTCCCGTCCAAGGGAGCTGTTGGCTAAGCAACAGACCTTTGAAAGAAAGTCTACGATGATCTCATTGCGGACTTTCGATTGTAAGCTTGAGACTCAAAGCGACATCTCGAAACGAAGCCCATCATATCCCGGCTCGACATTGTCCGGTGTCTCGCGCATGACGGTTTCGTAATCGAGCGGAACATGCATATGCGTGAGAATGGCGCGTTTGGGTGCCAGCTTCTCTATCCATTCAAGTGCTTCGCCAAGCGAGAAATGGCTTGGATGTGGACGATATTGCAACGCATCGATGATGAGCACCTCGGCGTGATCCAAATGCTTGAGGCTTGATTCGGGAAAAGCACTCACGTCCGTGCAATAAACGACAGAACCTATGCGAAAGCCCAGCGATTCAATATCGCCATGCACCTGACTGAATGGCTCGAAGCGGATTGAACCTCCCGCGCCCGATATGGAAAACGGGGTTTCAGGAGCAATGTCGTGCATGCTGAGGATTGGTGGATAATTCGACCCGGCAGGTGTTTCGAAACAATAGCCGAATGCCTCGAAGAGCCGATTTCGCGTCAGCCGATTGGCATAGACATCCATGAGCCGACGATTTTCAACAACATAAGTGCGAAGATCGTCAATACCGTGAATATGGTCTGCATGCGGATGGGTATAGACTGCCGCGTCGAGGCTATGCGCTCCGGCATCGATCATCTGGGCGCGGAAATCCGGCCCCGTATCAATCACGACCGTTGTGTTATTACCGGCATTGTCAAATCGTTCGACCAGGAGAGATGCACGGCGACGCCTGTTTTTCGGATTATCGGGATCACAACCGCCCCAATCACCGTTGATACGCGGTACGCCGGGAGACGACCCGCAGCCCAGAAGCGTAAAACGCAGGCAGTTACGCGGCGCTGTCACGATCAATTTCCTTTTGCGGCCAACTCTTCTGGCATGGGCATCTTGGAGAACAGGCGGAAGACATTTTCGCTGGTAATCTGCGCAATTTCTTCCCTGCTCACACCAATCGTCTCGGCAAGTACGGCGGCGGTATGCTGCACGAAAGAAGGCTCGTTGCGCTTGCCACGATAAGGAACCGGCGCCAGATAAGGAGCATCCGTCTCGACGAGCAAACGATCACGCGGGACGATGGAAGCAACTTCGCGGATTTCGGCTGAGTTCTTGAAAGTCAGAATGCCTGAGAAAGAGACGTAACCGCCAAGCGCAATGCCCTTTTCAGCCAGAGCACGACCGGAAGAGAAGCAGTGCAGGATAAACGGAAAAGCACCCTTCTCCGTCTCACGTTCCAGAATCTCGGCCATGTCTTCATCCGCACTGCGGGCATGAATAACCAGCGGCAATTGAGTACGGCGCGCCGCCTCGATGTGCACAAGAAAGCCCTGCCTTTGGGCTTCGGGCGGCGCATAATCATAGTGATAGTCGAGCCCCGCCTCGCCGATGGCCACCACTTTCGGGTGTTCGGCCAGACGCACAAAATCATCGGCGGTCACGTCCAGTTCTTCATGCGCATTGTTCGGATGGGTTCCAACCGAACAATAAACGGAATCATAGGTTTCAGCGAGCGCACGGATCGTGTCGAACTTCCTGACACGCGTGGAAATCGTCACCATGCGCCTAACCCCGGCATCCAGAGCGCGCTGAACGACATCATCGCGCTCCGGCTCGAAATCGGCAAAGTCGAGGTGACAATGGCTATCGACAAGCATCATCGAACTCAGTTCTGCTCTTCTGTTTCCACATAGCGCGGGAACACCGGCTGCGGGGCCGGCAGATCGGTGCCACCGACAAGCTGGCTAGCCGCAACGTCTGAAAACTGGCGCTTGTCGGCAGGAATAGCCAGTATGTCGAGAAGCTTTTCCGCCGATTGCGGAATGAACGGCTGCACCATGATGCCCACGCGCCGGATCACTTCGGCCGTCACATAAAGGACAGTGCCCATGCGCGCCGGATCGGTCTTGCGCAGCGCCCAAGGCTCCTGCCCCGCAAAATAGCGGTTGGCCTCGGCAACAACGGCAAAGATCGCTCCGAGCGCAAGATGCAGCGCCTGATCGTCCATTGCCTTGCGTGCGGTATCAAGCGCTGCATCGGCCTGATCGAGAATGGCCTTATCCGCATCCGAAAACTCGCCCGGAACCGGGACCTTGCCTTCGCAGTTCTTGGCGATCATCGACAGGGAACGTTGCGCAAGATTGCCGAGATCATTCGCCAGGTCAGCGTTGGTGCGGTTGACGATAGCGTCATGGCTGTAGCTGCCGTCCTGACCGAACGGCACTTCGCGCATCAGGAAATAGCGCAGCTGATCGAGCCCATAACGCTCAACGAGACCGAACGGATCGATCACATTGCCGAGCGACTTCGACATCTTCTCACCGCGGTTGAACAGGAAGCCGTGTGCAAACACGCGATTCGGCAGCGGAATACCTGCCGACATCAGGAATGCTGGCCAGTAAACGGCGTGGAAACGCGAAATGTCCTTGCCGATAATATGGGCGTCGGCCGGCCAATAGGCCCACTTGTCGCTCGTCGTATCTGGATAGCCGAGTGCTGTGATGTAGTTGGTCAGGGCGTCGACCCAGACATACATGACGTGCTTTTCATCGCCCGGCACCGGAATACCCCAGTCGAAGGTCGTGCGCGAAATCGACAGGTCTTTCAGGCCCGACTTGACGAAGCTCACGATCTCGTTGCGGCGTTCCGCAGGCATGATGAAGCCCGGATTATTCTTGTAAAGATCGAGCAGCTTGTCCTGATAGGCTGAGAGACGGAAGAAATAGCTTTCCTCCTCGACCCATTCGACAGGCGTACCCTGTGGGCCGTAACGAACGCCATCTTCGCGAACTTCCGTTTCCTCTTCACCATAGTAGGCTTCGTCACGCACGGAGTACCAACCGGCATATCCACCCTTGTAGATATCGCCATTGTCGGCCATCGCTTTCCAGATGGCCTGACTGGCCTTGTAATGGCGCTCTTCCGATGTACGAATATATTCGTCATTCGAGCTATTCAGCACATCCGCCATCCGGCGGAACGCAGCCGTATTGCGATCTGCAAGCTCGCGCGGCGTAATGCCTTCCTTACGCGCGCTCTGCAGCATCTTGATGCCATGTTCGTCCGTACCGGTCAGAAAGAAAACATCCTTGCCGTTCAGGCGCTGAAAACGCGCCATTGCATCGGTCGCGATCAGTTCATACGCGTGACCGATGTGCGGCTTTCCGTTTGGATAAGCAATCGCGGTGGTGATGTAATATTTTTCGCGGCTCATTATGGACCCGGTCTTTCGAAGTTTGAAAGCGCGCCTGAATGACTAGCAGACACACGAGGAGAAAATTATCAGCGGTGACATAACGCATGTCAGCGGCCATGTCACGCAAGCGGAGGCCGACCGGAACGAAAAGCGCGATTCGTTTTTTCCAGAAGAATTACCACAGCTTGCCGCCTGTCGAGATTATAGGTTTCGGCATCCACGATTTCACGTGACAGATCGCTCCAGAACCGCGACCAGCGGTCTGCATCATGGAGTTGTCCAGCCTCGACACGACGACGCGCCTCAGTCGCAACCTGCCCCAGCAGATGATCACGGAACAGCTCATACTGAACCTCCGACTCACGCCCGTTCAATATGCCGGCGAGCGTCTGCGCTTTCGGCAAATCGAAAGTCTGCCCTTCAAGAAGGGAATCGACCGTGTCGGCGATTTCAATACCGCCATTCGCCACCAGCAAAAGTGCCTTGCGCACACTGCCTTCGGATCGCTGAAGCAGTGTTTGCGTTACGGCGTCGGACCCCATTCCGACACCGGGACCGACATGTGCCAGAGCATCCGTCAGCGATCCATCGTCAAGCGGCTTGAAGCCGATGCTTTGGCAGCGCGACCGGATTGTTGGGAGCAACCGCCCCGCCGAATGAGAAATCAGGATAAAGAGCGCCCGCGCGGGAGGCTCTTCCAAAGTTTTCAAGAGCGCATTGGCGGCATTGCGGTTCATATCATCGGCAGGGTCGACAATAACGATACGCCAGGCGTGGTCCGATGCCGTTCTGGTCAGAAAATGCGTGATCCGGCGAATTTCCTCCACGGGAATACCCGTTTTGAATTTTCCGGTCTTCTGATCGAATGGGCGGTTGATATGCAGGACAGCCGGATGCATGCCACCTGCAATCTGCCGCCAGAGCGGTTTCGCAAAATCTGGCGCAGCAATATGCTCCGGTGCCTCGCCATTATTGCCATGAGCCAGCATATGGCCTGCCAGATGAAAGGCGAGCGTTGCCTTGCCGATCCCCTGCGCGCCTTCAAAGAGCAGCGCATGATGCATACGCCCCTCCCGATAGGCTTGCGCCAGAAAATCACTGATCTCCCGGTGCCCGGCGATATAATCACTCGCAGATGGTTCTGGCACACCCTCAATGGAATCGTGGGCTTTAGGGACGTCGAGTTCCTCGATCACAAAAGCCCCCTTTTCGTCAGAACATGATCAACTTCTTTTGCGATATCGCCCGCAATCGCGTCTTGCAAGCGGTCAGCGTCGATGACCTTGCATCGCTCAGGTTCCGCTTCGGCGATCGCGAGGAAGGCCTGCCGTCGCGCCTCATGCACAGCAATATCTTCTTTCTCGAACCGGTCCGCAGTTTCGCTGCCACGCCGTTTTCCAGCACGCGACAGACCTTTCTCCGCGGGAATGTCGAGAATGATCGTCATGTCAGGCATGGCGCCGTCTATGGAAATGCGTTCCACCGCCGCCATATAGGTGCTGTCGAGATTGCCGGTAACGCCCTGATAGGCACGGCTTGAGTCGATGAAACGGTCACAAAGCACCACTCGCCCCTCGTTCAGCGCCGGGCGGATAAGCTGGTCCACATGGTCTGCCCTTGCAGCTGCGAACAGCAGGGCTTCCATCGCTGGGCCATAGTTTTCAGCATTGCCGCTCAGTATGACATGGCGAATTGCTTCCGCACCAGGAGAACCGCCCGGTTCTCGCGTGATGACAGGATCGAAGCCGCATGCACGCAGGTGCTTGGCCAGCAACGCGATTTGCGTTGACTTGCCCGCTCCTTCGCCGCCTTCGAATGTGATGAACAATCCCGACAAACCAACTTCCAAAATGTTTGAATCGATGCCCGAACGGACTTCTGTGAAAGTTATTATCGGCCTTTGGCTATCAGGTCGAGCCTGGAATACACCCAACGCAGGCTAAAGATACTTCCGCAGCCAGCCGGTGGAGAGCTCCATCGCCGCCCCCAAGGCGCGCTTCGAGAGACTACCTTCCTCGACAGATTGCGCCGTGAAAACAGGGATATCACGAAGAATGCTACCATTAAGCTCCAACTGAAGAATACCGACCTGCTGGTTGTCGGCGACAGGGGCATCGAGCGGCCCCTTATAGACAATCCGGGCCTTGAGCTTGTCGCGACCGTCCTTCGGTAGCAGCAGCTCGACACGATCCCTGACCTTCAACGGCACATGCGTGAGCGCACCGCCGAAAACTTGCGCCTCACCCACAATTTCGTTCGCAGGATAAAGCTGAACATCGTCAAAGGCCGTCATCCCCCATTGCAGGAGACGCTTTGCTTCTTCTTCACGCTCCTTGATGCTGGCAAGACCGCTCATCGCCAGATAAAGCCTGCGGCCGTTCTGTTCCGCCGATCCGACCAGCGCAAAACCTGATGCTTCCGTAAAACCCGTTCCCATCCCGTCAGCCCCGACATCAAGCCGCAACAAGGGGTTGCGGTTGCGTTGCATGATGTTGTTCCAGGTGAAGGCAGGTTGAGCATAATATTTATAATACTCGGGATGGGCTGTCCGGATATGTCGCGCCAATCTGACCAGATCCTGCAGCGAGACCGCCTGCCCTTCGGCGGGCAAACCCGTCGAGTTTACAAATTTGGAGCCGGTCAAACCAAGCTCCTGCGCACGATCATTCATGCGCTTTGCAAAAGCCTCCTCGCTGCCCGCCAGCCCTTCTGCCAGTACGATGGCGCCGTCATTCGCCGACTGAACAATCATCCCCTGCAGTAGATCAGCGACCGTTGGCGCCGACTTGATGCGTGCGAACATCGTTGATGTTCCCGAGGGGGCACCACCGGTTCTCCAGGCATTCTCACTGACGATGTAAGGCGTTTCGAGTGTCGTCGCGCCTTTATCAAGGGCTTCGAAAACCACTTCGGCCGTCATCAGCTTGGCAAGAGATGCGGGCGGAATGGGAACATTGGCATTCTTGGAAAGAAGCACCGTTCCGCTTCGGTCATCGATAAGCAACACCTGCGGCGCCTTTGAAACGAATGCCGCCTCAACAGGTGCCGCCTGACTTAAAACCGGCACGAATGCAGCCAGCGAAACGCCCACAGAGGCCGCGCGCGCAAATACCAATGTTTTTGAAATCAGCCCCATGCAAATCCCGTTACGTGAGCAATGAGATAGAGCTTACGCAACGAATCCGACCAAAATCAATATGCCAGCGTGTATCACCGTAATGTGAGCAATCAATCGAGACGAACGACAAACGCATTCACTGCGCCCGCCTTCCAGGCCGCGCGCAGCAGGGCATCGTTTCCGCCTTTCTCTGCCACGGCTGTCAGCTCGTAAGACTCGCTGGTGTCGGTTGGAATCTTGGTTAGCGTAAATCGGGTCGAGCGTGGCAACGACGCCTGAAGCTGCCTTGCCTCTTCAAGCGTCTTGAATGTGCCAAGCTCGACATATTCGCCATGCTCCTCAGCCTCGCGGCGCTTCCAGGCGCTTGAAATCGCGTCCTTGGTCAGGATGCTGCCATAGGTGCGCTCCTCGGTATAAGCCGTTGCAGCAAGCCGGTCAGACGCGTAGCCGGCAAGACCGCTCACACCTGCCGCACTCGCCACTCCGAAGCTTGAACCGGGGCGTTGCGACGGCACAGGCACATTCGCTGGCAACAACGGAGCTGGTCCGCCGGACGGATCGCTATAAGCAGGATCGACGGAAAAAGGTGAATTTTCAGGTATGGGCGCAGAGACCGGAACAGCATCCATCACAGGCATAGGAACGCGTGACTTCGGCGAGGTCGGCGTCGGCCCGTTCATCGCCATCATGACGCCGGTTGCGGGCTGACCGATCATATCGCCACCCGCCGGACGATAAGACGCCATCAGGAATGCATCGTCATTGCCATCCAATGGCGCTCTGCCGACATATTCGACCTTCACATTCGCCGTGCCGTGATGCTGGTAATCAAGCATTTCGGCAGCTTTCTGGGAGAGATCGATGACACGGTCGAATTCATAGGGACCACGATCATTCACGCGTACGATGACCGAACTGCCATTGGCAAGATTAGTCACACGGGCATAACTCGGCAACGGCATGGTTGGATGCGCAGCTGTCAGATGCGCCATGTCGTAGACTTCACCATTGGCCGTCAGGCGGCCGTGGAAAGCTTCGCCATACCACGAAGCGTGGCCGACCTTGACGTAGTTCTTGTCTTCCTTCGGATAATACCAGCGCCCTTTGACCTTGTAGGGCTGTCCGGTCTGATCGCGCCCGCCGCCACGTGGCAGCGGCTTTCCCTTCGAAAAAGCCACGCGAGGGCTGGCTTTCACGCCATATTTGGATTCGGCAAAATATTCCTTTGAGCGCTTTGTCTTCGACTTCGGCTGAGGTGCCGACGCACAGCCAGCCAAGGCGACAGCTATAGCAATGAAAGACAACATGGCAACGGAACCACGTTTACCGCGCAGCTTCACTGCCCTGCCGTTGACCGAATGTTTCAGCCCTCGTTTCGAATCCATACGCCACACGCCCGTTACTCAACAACACAACCGAAAACGCTGGTTGCGCCTTTTTAGATTTTAGTGATGTCACCGATTCATTGACGGATCATTAAAGCTTTTGACATTCCGCATATTTTGAGTCGCGCTGCTTGGCATTCGCTTACCTCCGACGAGCCGTATCACTCAGTCCTGTGGAACCATCGTTCATTCAACGCGTTGAATTTTCAACAGGAAGGAGAACAAGAATGTTGAGAGCAATGATCCTTTGGCTGATGGGCGTTCCACTCGTTGTCGTGCTGCTAATCTGGTATTTTTTCTTTTAAATATGGAACGTTCAGGCCTTTCAGTCGTTACCTATACGGCTCTAATGACCTCCGAGCCAGTCACCTAACGTCATGGATTAGGCCCGCTC
Source organism: Brucella oryzae (assembly GCF_041929965.1). NCBI lineage: Bacteria > Pseudomonadati > Pseudomonadota > Alphaproteobacteria > Hyphomicrobiales > Brucellaceae > Brucella > Brucella oryzae. The sequence goes on from NZ_JBHEEO010000008.1 coordinate 128,383, forward strand.
CAACAAAGCGGGTCTCTTTTTGCCTCCTCAATATCACGGCCTCAATACCGGATCAGGCATGTAAACTTTGATCGCCTTGGGCAACAGGCGGAAATGGGCTGGTGTCCACGTCGACAGCTCGCCATCTGTGTTTACAGCACGCGGTTTCTTGGTGCGCACAATGACCTCGGTCGTCGGAAAAGCGCGCACGCCATCCCATTTGGAGTGGGTGCCACGGCGCAGACTTGGAAGCAGACGCAAAAGTTTCCACCAGTGATCGACTTCCAGACTATAAAAATCCAGCCTGCCATCATCCACTGTAGCGTCCTTCTCGACAGCCATGCCGCCGCCATAGAATTTTCCGTTCCCGACAGAGACCTGCAACGTACGGATTTTCTCCGTCATGCCGTCGTGTTCCAGATAGGCTGTGAAAAGCTCCGAACGCATGAGGATACGTGCCGCAACGATCGCATAGCCGAGCTTTCCCCACTTCTTCTTTGCCGCAGAGCTGAGTTGCTGCGCCAGTTCGGCACTGAAACCGATGCTCGCGACATTGAAGTAAAGGTGGCCGTTCACCTCACCGAGATCGATGGGCTGTATTTCATAGGAAGAAAGGCGACGCGCCGCCTCGACCGGATCGGCAGGAATGCCTATGGTCCGGGCGAAATCATTCGCAGTTCCAAGCGGAAGGATTGCAAGTGGCATTCCCGTCTCCATCAACCCCTTGGCTGCAGCATTCAGCGACCCATCGCCACCACCGACAATAACGAGATCACAATCTTTTTCACGAAGGATCAGATCTGAGATCGTCTCGTCGTCCTGCGGATTTCGTTCGATGAGCTGGAGGCCGCCGCGTTCCAACGCAGAACGAATATCCACGCCATATCCCCTGCCATTTCGGGCATGTGGATTTACGATAAGCAGTGCCCGGCGCTTTGTGGTCTTGCCCATGGATTTCCTGTCATCTGCAACAGCCTGCAAATCTGGCTGCATGGTTGAAAGCGTTATCTGCAGATGGCTTCTCAATCCTGGATATCAATGGAACGGTTCATGAAAAATTTGTCACGATACTGTAGTGTTTCGTGAAGTCTTGAGACGGAACGTAACGGTACGGGCGACCTTCCGACAAAACAGTTTGACGAGACCAGAAAGAGAACATAGTTTGGCAAAACCAACTGTAAAACTTTCTAATGCGGCCTCATCAAACTTGTCGCTAATTAGCTGAAATACATTACAGTTTGCGGGTATGATGTAATGGTAGCTTGTCAGCTTCCCAAGCTGAACGCGCGGGTTCGATTCCCGCTACCCGCTCCAGCATAATCGTTCCTGAGAAGGTTGAAAATCACCGAACATTTTCTCCGGTTTTCGGATCGACCTTCACCTCAACCTTGGCGCCAGCCTTGGTGACATATTCGATCTCGTAATAGCCGCGATCATTCCAGTCGACTTCATCAATGAAAGCGGTATCCGCGTTCTGTTCGATTTTGGCGATTATTTCCGAAAGCTTGGTGCCTTCCGGTGGCGGAGCGGCATAGGCCGCAGCAACAGACAAACCAAGAAACAAAGTCGTAGCAACAAGACGCATGATTATCTCCTTTAGCTATGCTAAAAGAGTAGGAATGCAGGCATCTTATTCAAGGCCAACTGGTAATTACTTTATGATGGGGCTAATCGAACCGGTGAAGGTTTGATCGATCATCGCGGAGAGCCTCGGCTCTGCTCCTGACAAAATGACGACGATTGCAAGCATCAATATCAAAGGCGCGGCAAGAATGCCGCTCCTTACAGCCGGTTCGAGAATACGCCGGGTTTTCTTGCTTCGCGTGGATTGCTGATTTCTCATGCAACCAACAGTAGTCGAACAGACTTAATTGCTCATTAAATAACGTAGTTAATGCGTTATTAGCGCATGGTTATCGTTCAGCTTCCCTTGTTTCCGCGGTAGATATTGACCCCGAGCTCGCGAATTTTCTTGCGCAGCGTGTTCCGATTTAATCCCAGAAGATCTGCCGCCTTGATCTGATTTCCACGTGTTGCCGTAAGACATGCGAGGATCAAGGGATATTCCAGTTCCGCCAGAACCCGGTGATAAAGCCCCGGCGGCGGCAGATCGGCACCGAATGATGCAAAGTAACGCTGCATATTCTGCTCGACGGCCTGCGATATGGAAATATTCTCCATATCGCCCCCACTGACGGGAACGACATCCGGCTTGGCCAGTTCAGACTTCAATTCCGTTTCGATGATTTCCGGCGATATTTCCTCTTGCGGATAAAGCGCCGAAAGCCTCCGGACGAGATTTTCCAGTTCACGCACATTTCCTGGCCATGGATACCGGCGCATCATTTCCAGGCCAGCGGTGCTGATACGCTTCTCCGGCAGCCCCTCTTCGGCAGCGCGTTTGAAAAAATGGCGCACAAGATCGGCCACGTCCTCGCTGCGCTCGCGAAGCGGCGGCAAGCGCAGGGGCACGACATTCAACCGGTAATAAAGATCCTCACGGAACAAACCTTGCGCTATCAGTTGCCGCAAATCCTTGTTGGTCGCGGCAACGATGCGCACGTCGGTCTTGATCGGCGTACGTCCGCCGACTGTCATATACTCGCCCTGCTGCAGCACGCGCAAAAGACGGGTTTGTGCTTCCATCGGCATATCGCCGATCTCGTCGAGAAACAGTGTTCCGCCATTTGCCTGTTCAAAGCGGCCGCTTGAGCGGTTCTGCGCGCCGGTAAAGGCACCCTTCTCGTGCCCGAACAGCTCGGACTCGATCAGATCGCGCGGGATCGCCGCCATATTGATCGCAACAAACGGGCCTTTTCGGCGACGCCCGTATTCGTGCAGGGCACGCGCAACCAGTTCCTTGCCTGTGCCGGATTCCCCCGTAACCATGAGGGTCAAATCCGTCTGCATCATGCGGGCCAGCAAACGGTAGATTTCCTGCATCGCAGGCGAACGGCCGACCAGCGGCATGTTATCGGCCTGCTCATCCGATAAAGCGGCAATGGGCTTACGTTTTGGTTCAGACAGAGCCCGACCGACGATATTGATGAGTTCCGTCAAATCGAATGGCTTCGGCAGATATTCGTAGGCTCCCGCCTCGGATGCCCGAATTGCCGTCATGAATGTGTTCTGCGCGCTCATGACCACAACTGGCAGGTCAGGACGCATCTTCTTGATGCGTGGCAGGAGGTCGAAGGCATTCTCGTCCGGCATATTAACGTCAGTAATGACCAGATCACCGTCGCCTGCAGCCACCCAGCGCCAAAGCGAGGCAGCATTAGAAGTCACACGCACATCGTAGCCTGCTCGCGACAATGCCTGGTTCAGCACGGTCCGAATAGCTGCATCGTCATCCGCCACCAATATGGTTCCTGTCGGACGTCCTGCGGTCATGCGTTATCTCCAGTATTTCCAGCTGCCAGTTCCGTATTTTTCCATGCGGGCATCAGAATACGGAAAGTCGTTCGCGAAGGATGGCTGTCGCATTCGATAATACCGCCATGGTCGCCAATGATCTTCGCAACGAGTGCCAATCCCAGTCCCGACCCATTGGTCTTCGTGGTCACGAAGGGATCGAACAGATGCGGCAGCATGTCCTGCGGCACACCCGGTCCGTTGTCATGCACGCAGAATTCGAGAGGCAGCGCCACCCTGTCCCGCGCACCCGGCACCTGCAGACGAATGCCCGGACGATAAGCCGTGGATAGGACAATCTCGCCGCCTTCACGGTCGCCTATGGCTTCCGAAGCATTCTTCAGCAGATTGAGGAAAACTTGCACGAGTTGGTCTCGATTGGCGAAAACTGGTGGGAGAGAAGGATCATAATCTTCCACAAAACGGATTTTCCGTGCGAACCCGTTCTTCGCAATCGCCTTCACATGATCCAAAACCGCATGAATATTGACGGCAGAGCGCTCGATGGGGCGCTCATCCGAGAAAACCTCCATGCGGTCAACCAGTGAAACGATCCGATCCGTTTCATCGGTAATAAGACGCGCAAGCGCACGATCCTCATCGCCGACAACCTGTTCCAGCAATTGTGCCGCACCACGGATACCAGAGAGAGGGTTCTTGATTTCATGAGCCAGCATCGATGCCAGCCCGGTCACGGACCGCGCCGCGCCGCGATGTGTCATCTGGCGATCGATCTTTTCGGCCATCGTCTTTTCCTTGAAGAGGATGACCACAGCGCCCGGCAGCTCCGCTACCGGCGCTACGTAAATATCAACGATACGCTCCGCCCCAAGACGTGGCGACGAGACATCGACGCGATATTCGTTCACCGGCATCTGACTGGTGCGAACCTGATCGACCAGCGCCAACAACGGACTACCAAAGGGCAGAAAGGACTCCAGCCGGTTGCGCGCCAGAATGGACGAGCCGGAACGAAAGAACTGTTCTGCATCCAGATTTGCATAGGCGATACAGTTCTCGGCGCTAACCATGATAACCGGCTGGCTGATGGCATCGAGCACGACCGATGGAATGCCGTTCGTTTCAGTTCTCTCGCGCATCAGGCAACCTCTTTGAGCGCGGATTCTGAAGCTTCGCGCATGAATATACGACGCAAAGCGTCGATGACGGCTTGCCGCTCGGTCAGGGTCATCACTTCCGCTTTCTCGGCAGGCGTACATGTAGCGCCAGCGTGACGATCAAGATACCAGCCGAGATGTTTGCGGGAATGACGGATGCCCGTCGCGCTTCCATAATGCTCGAGCATATCTTCGTAATGCTTTATAATATAATCAAGAACTTCATTTCGAGACTGTGGGGCAAAGTCACTTCCTGCAATTGCACCGGCCAGCCACGGTTGCCCATAAGAGGCACGCCCGACCATCACGGCATCAGCTCCAGAGCGGCGCATAATTTCCTCAGCATCACCTCGACACGCCATATCTCCATTGGCAACCAGTGGGATCCTGACCGCGTCGCGAACAGCGCGAATTGCATCCCAGTCCGCCTTGCCTTCATAGAACTGACAACGCGTACGCCCATGGACAGTCACCATGGCGATACCGGCATCTTCCGCACGCCTTGCCAGTTCAGGCGCATTGATACTTTTCTCGTCCCACCCCAGCCGCATCTTGAGCGTAACCGGAACGCTGACCGCATTGACAGTTGCCTCAACGAGGGTCATTGCGTGATCGAGATCGCGCATCAGCGCAGACCCGGAATAACCGCCTGTCACTTTCTTGGCCGGGCAGCCCATATTGATATCGATGATATCAGCACCTTCGCCTGCGGCGATCCTGGCTGCCTCGCCCATCCAATGCGCTTCGCGTCCCGCGAGCTGCACGACATGCGTTCCAAGTCCCTCGCCTGAGAGGCGCAGAAGGCTTTCCTTGTGACGGTTACAAAGTTCGGCGCTGGCGACCATTTCAGACACGACCATGCCCGCGCCAGCCTCCGCTGCGCGCCTGCGGAATGGAAGGTCCGAAACGCCCGACATCGGCGCAAGAAAGACACGGTTGGCAAGCGCCACACCGTTTATGCTCAAAGGTTGATCAAGAAAAATCACCAATAAAATGCCTATTTGATGTGCATAGTGCAATTAGCACATACATTAATCAGCCTCACATTTCAACGCAAGGAAAAGCGGCGCAAAATCACGATAAATCAATTGCCGTCTGGCATTTATCCGCGCAAGGCATTATTCGGCTTGGAAATGCAATAGTTGGCAGAGGTGACAACCATTTCAAAGATAGCAGCAGTCATCGTGGCGGCTGGCCGTGGCGAGCGCTCCGGTCAGAGCGTCGAAGGGCCGAAACAATACCGGCGCATCGGTGGCGAAGCCGTTCTTGCCCGCACTTTACGCGCTTTCATCGAATGTCCGCTCGTTGACAGCATCGTTGTCGTCATTCACCCTGATGACCATAAGCTTTACGAAAGCGCCTTTCCAGAAAGCCGGGACGACATTCGCGTCGTAAATGGTGGTCCCACACGTCAGGAATCAACTCGTCTTGGTCTTCTTGCTCTGAAAGATCAGGCGCCGCAATATGTCATGATTCATGACGGCGTGAGACCATTTATCAGCCAGGATCTGTTGACGCGCATCGTGGAAACTCTCGCACCCGATGAAGGCGTGCTACCGGCTCTGGCAGTTTCGGACACGCTCAAGCAATCAGCTGCGGACGGAACAGTAAAAACGACGGTGCCTCGCGCTGGCCTGTTTGCGGCGCAAACACCACAAGCTTTTCCCTATGCGCCGATCCTCGATGCACATGAAAAAGCCTTCACGATCAATCGCTCTGATTTCACGGACGACGCTGCTATCGCCGAATGGCAAAATATCGCCGTCCGCATCATCGAAGGATCGGCAGACAATACAAAGCTTACCTGGGCAAAGGATATTGAAATGGCTGACAAGCGCCTGCGGCAAGAACACGTTTCGTTTCCCGATATTCGCACCGGCAATGGCTACGACGTTCATTCCTTTGAACCCGGCGATCATGTGACGCTGTGCGGTGTGAAAATCCCCCATGAAGCAAAACTCAATGGTCATTCAGACGCCGATGTCGGACTTCATGCGCTGACCGACGCCCTGCTTGCGACGCGAGGAGCGGGTGATATTGGCACGCATTTCCCTCCTTCCGACCCGCAGTGGAAAGGTGCAGCCTCCCGCATCTTTGTCGAACACGCCGCCAATATCGTACGTGAAGCAGGTGGGCGTATCGCCAATGTCGATGTGACCTTTATCAGCGAAGCACCGAAGATCGGTCCACACCGCGCAGCAATGACAGAAGCGCTTTGCGATATGCTGGGAATTGCCGCAGACCGGGTTTCCGTCAAAGCGACCACCAATGAGAAGCTCGGCTTCGTTGGGCGCCGCGAGGGTATCGCTGCCATTGCAACGGCAACCGTCATCTACCCCGGTGAGGTTCCCGAATGAGCGCACTCATCGCAGAAGAAAAAGCCATTGTCGCGCTGGAAGCCTGCCGCAAGGCCGGTGTAATGATCGCCACGGCTGAATCCTGCACAGGCGGGCTTATAGCCGGAGCCTTGACCGACATCGCCGGATCGTCCGATGTCGTAGATCGCGGCTTCGTGACCTATTCCAACGAAGCGAAAGCCGAAATGATCGGCGTTCCGATGGAATTGATCAATCGCGTTGGCGCTGTCTCGAAGGAAGTCGCGCTTTCCATGGCTGAAGGGGCGCTTTCTCACTCCCGCGCCAGTGTAACTGTGGCAGTTACAGGAGTTGCCGGTCCTGGCGGCAGTTCCAATGAAAAACCCGTCGGTCTCGTTCACATTGCATCGGCACGAAAAGGCCGCCCGACCCTTCATCGCGAATGTCGTTTCGGTCCCAAAACCCGAGCTGAAATTCGCCACGCGACGGTTATCGCCGCACTGGACCTCGTTCTGGAAAACCTTCGGTAAATTTAGAGCTTATACTTTTATCTACGGTGCCCTATCCTTGTCTTTGTCCAGGCAAGGAGATCATGGTGATGCGTTTCGATGGTAAGGTGGCAATCGTTACAGGTGGAGCAAGCGGCATCGGTGAAGCGACTGTTCGGGCTTTCGTTCGCGAGGGAGCAAATGTCGTCATTGCGGATTATTCGGAACATGGCCAGCAACTGGCCAACGAGCTTGCAGGCCGCACCGAGCGGGCAATATTCGTCAAAACCGATGTGACCGATACGAAAGCTGTACAGGCACTGATTGCCAAAACCGTCGAAACCTATGGCCGCCTCGATATCATGTTCGCCAATGCAGGCATTGCCGCAGACGGCCCGATAGACGAGCTTGATGAAGCTGTATGGCAAAAAACCATCGATATCAACCTCACCGGCGTCTATCTCTGCGATAAATACGCGATCGATCAGATGCGCTCGCAGGGTGGCGGCGTGATCGTGAACTGCGGCTCGATTCACAGTCACGTCGGGAAATCAGCTGTCACCGCTTATGCGGCAGCAAAGGGCGGCGTAAAACTTTTAACGCAGACGCTCGCCATTGATTACGGCGCGCAAAACATCCGGGTGAACGCAGTCTGCCCCGGCTATATCGATACGCCTCTTCTCAAGGATATTCCGGACGACAAAAAACAGGCGCTCGTGGCTTTGCATCCGATAGGTCGTCTCGGTCGCGCCGAAGAAGTAGCCAGCGTTGTTCTTTTTCTGGCAAGTGACGAAGCTTCCTTCGTCACTGGAGCATCCATACTGGTCGATGGCGGCTATACAGCGCAGTAAAGGCACATCCAGAAAAGGGTAAAACGGTTTTTCAGGCCAGACCGAAAATCTGGTCTGCCCGTTTCTCGAAGGCTTCTGAAAATTTCTTGAAAGCGAGATCGAACATCGTTCCCATAAGGAGGCCAAGGGTACGGCTCTTGAACTCATAATCGATGAAGAACTCGACATCGCATTCGCTTCCATCGCCCACCGGCTTGAAAGTCCAGCGGTTGTCGAGATAGCGAAACGGCCCGTCGAGATATTTCACATCAATGACGCTTTCCTCGGGCTTCAGCAGCACCTGACTGGTGAAAGTCTCGCGTATAAGTTTGTAACCAACCGTCATGTCAGCAATGAGAAGGGCCTTCCCGTCACGCTCCTTGCGGGAGCGAACCGACAAAGCCTCACACATGGGCAGAAACTGCGGATATTTCTCAACATCCGCAACGAGGCCGAACATCTGATCTGCCCGGTGATGCACCCGCCTGACGGTCGTAAACTGCGGCATTTCCTATCTCAGGCCCGCGCAGCAATCTGCGTTTCGCGCGCTGCCCTCAGCTTGGCGAAATCATCGCCAGCGTGATGCGAGGAACGCGTCAGCGGACTGGACGCAACCAGCAGGAAGCCTTTTGTCCGGCCAATCGTTTCGAACGACTTGAATTCGTCAGGGGTCACAAAGCGAATGACAGGATGATGCTTGCGGGTCGGCTGGAGATACTGACCGATGGTCATGAAATCCACATCCGCCGAACGCAGATCATCCATCAGCTGAAGAATTTCATTCCGCTCTTCGCCGAGACCGACCATGATGCCGGACTTGGTGAAAATAGTCGGGTCCAGTTCCTTGACACGCTGCAGCAGGCGGATCGAATGGAAATAACGCGCGCCGGGGCGAACTTTGAGATATTTCGACGGCACAGTTTCCAGATTGTGGTTGAACACGTCCGGACGGGCTTTGACCACGACTTCAAGAGCACCTTCCTTGCGCAGGAAATCCGGCGTCAGGATTTCAATCGTGGTCGCAGGAGTAGCTTCACGGATCGCCTGAATGACCTCAGCAAAATGCTGCGCGCCACCGTCGGCAAGGTCGTCGCGATCCACCGATGTGATGACCACATGCGTCAAGCCCATCTGCTTGACGGCCTTGGCAACATTCTCGGGTTCGTTCGGATCGAGCGCTGTCGGAATACCGGTCGAGACGTTACAGAAGGCACAGGCACGCGTGCAGATCTCGCCCATGATCATGAAGGTCGCGTGCTTCTTTTCCCAGCACTCACCAATGTTCGGGCAACCAGCTTCTTCGCAAACCGTGACCAGCTTGTTCGACCGAACAATATCGCGCGTTTCACTGTAGCCGCGCGAGACAGGAGCCTTGACGCGAATCCAGTCAGGCTTCTTCAGGACAACATTGTCCGGACGATGCGCCTTCTCGGGATGCCGTTCACGCTTGCCTTGGTTCACCAGGTCGAGAACTGTAACCATGCTTTTCCCTGCCTATCCGAAGCATTTTCATGAAATGCTTCCAAATTCGGTTCGGTCCTAATCCCTGCTCTCTACCCTGTCAACTTAAGCGATTTGCTACTCATCGCCGCGCCGCCAGTCCGAGAGCCCGGAAAACCAATGCCCATATCAAGCCAAACACCAAGCCCGCAGTGCCGAGCGCCAATGTAAGCGCCCAGACACCGTACCAGCCAGTTAGGGCCATTCCGTTGACCGATATGGTGTTGCCGCCAAGAACACTCAAAGTGCCGGCTGCAAACCCCAGCACCAGCCCTCCCACGGTACACCATTTGATGATGGGCCAGGCGGCACGCCGCCATGGCCCTCCGTTTTCGATCAGCGGAATGAGCGTCCCTCCGTCTTATGCATTCAACACGCGACCATACGCATCCAGAACGCTTTCCTTCATCATTTCCGAAAGGGTCGGGTGTGGGAAGACCGAATGCATCAGTTCTTCCTCGGTCGTTTCGAGATTCATGGCGATCACGAAGCCCTGGATGAGCTCGGTCACCTCAGCGCCGACCATATGGGCGCCGAGCAACTGTCCCGTCTTCTTGTCGAAGATAGTCTTGACCAGCCCCTGATCTTCTCCAAGTGCAATCGCCTTGCCATTTGCGGCAAACGAATAACGACCGACGCGGATATCGTAACCCTTTTCCTTGGCTTTTGCTTCTGTCAGACCGACGGAAGCGACCTGCGGGTTACAATAGGTGCAGCCCGGAATCATATTCTTGTCGAGCGGGTGAACGTTCGGAAGACCTGCAATCTTCTCGATGCAGATAACGCCTTCATGCTCGGCCTTGTGCGCCAGCATCGGCGGCCCGGCAACGTCACCGATAGCATAGATGCCCGCAACATTGGTCTTGCCATAACCATCGATGACGATGCATCCGCGATCCGTTTTGACGCCAAGCACTTCCAGGCCAAGATTTTCGATATTGCCCTGCACGCCAACCGCCGAAATCATGCGGTCCACCGTCAACGACTGCATCTTTCCGTCCTTGGTCTCGATATGGGCGGTCACATTGCTTGCGCCCTTCTCGACCTTGGTAACTTTCGCATCGGTAATGATCTTCAGACCGCGCTTTTCAAGCTGTTTGCGCGCGAATGCGGAAATCTCTGCGTCTTCAACCGGCATGATCTGCGGCATCAGTTCCACGACCGTCACATCGACGCCCATGTCATTGTAGAAAGAAGCGAATTCGATACCGATCGCACCCGACCCCATCACGAGCATGGACTTCGGCAGTTCCGGTGGAACCATTGCTTCGAAATAGGTCCAGATCAGCTTGCCATCCGGCTCAATGCCCGGCAAAGCGCGCGGACGAGCGCCGGTGGCGACAATGACGTGCTTCGCCTTGTAGGTTCCTTCACCTAGAACGCCCTTCGGGACAGGATTCTGCGGTTGCATCGGCTGCTTTGAGGTTTTGCCAACCGAAATCTCAACAGGATTGCTACCCGAAGCAGCCTTTACCAGCTTTGCCTCACCCCAGATCACATCGATCTTGTTCTTCTTCATCAGGAAGCCGACGCCGCCGTTGAGACGGGCCGACACACCACGCGACCGCTGAACCACAGCTTTCACATCAGGTGTAATCGTGCCTTCTAGCTTCAGACCGTAATCCTTGGCGTGTTCGCCAAAATGCAGGATTTCAGCCGAGCGCAAAAGCGCTTTGGTGGGAATACAGCCCCAGTTGAGGCAGATTCCGCCCAGATGTTCACGCTCGACGATAGCCGTCTTGAGGCCAAGCTGCGCAGCGCGGATTGCGGTGACATAACCACCCGGGCCCGAGCCGATAACAATAACGTCGTAAATGTCGGCCATATTGTCCTGCCTTTGCTCAGTTCACTTCTCGGGTGAGCAGCACCCAGTCGTGTCTTTTGTCCTGCCCAACGCGTTCTATCGCTTCGAGCCGCTCAATTTCCTTGAAACCATGGGCGCCGTAAAGGGAAAGCGCCACATCGTTGTGGCTTTCGGTTATCAGGCTGATGGTCTGGTTGCCGTTCCGACGAGCCAGGTCAATCTCGTTGGCGACAAGAGCGCGGCCAATTCCCTTGCCGCGGAACTCCCGATAAACGCCAACGCTGTCTATAAAGCGGTTCCCAATGACCTTGCGCTGCATCGCGATCAGCTGATCCATAACCGGATGTTTTGCCGACTGATCGTTAATGCTTTCGTCCACGGTAAAGCCGATGGAAAGCCCGGCAATCTCGCCAGCCCACTCGGCTATAGTCGTACTCTGCCAGCCCTCGGTGCCGTCGGCGCGCATATATTGCCGACCGCGTTCCATGGCCGTTTCAGTTTGTCCGTCAAGAACCGCACTGTACCAGAGCCATGACGCAAAACCGTGCGACGAGATATCGACAAGAATGGCGATCTCAGCGGCTTCACGGCGTTCGGCCCGGCGTAGGTTCAGTTGTCCAGCCATTCAAAAACCTCAGGCGTCGAGTTCAGCAGAACACGACGCCCTTGAAGTTGATCGATCAGACCAGCATACCCATCGGATTTTCGATGTGACGCTTGAAGGCCTGTGCAAGTTCAGCAGCCAACGCGCCATCGACGGCACGGTGATCGGTTGAAAGGGTTACGGACATAACGGTCGCAACCTTGATTTCACCGTTCTTGACCACTGCACGCTGTTCACCTGCACCGATTGCGAAAATGGTCGCATGGGGCGGATTGATGATCGCGGCAAAGTCCTTCACGCCGAACATGCCGAGGTTGGACACGGAGGTCGAACCACCCTGATACTCTTCAGGCTTCAGCTTGCGATCACGCGCGCGCTTGGCAAGGTCCTTCATCTCGTTGGAAATCGCCGATAATGTCTTTGAGTCCGACTGACGAACGATAGGCGTAATCAGGCCACCCGGAATGGAGACAGCAACGCCGACATCAGCGCGCTTGTGCTTGACCATGCCGCCTTCGGTCCACGACACATTGGCGTCCGGGACATCGCGCAGCGCCAGAGCCGTTGCCTTGATGACCATATCGTTGACCGAGAGCTTGTAGGCCGGAACCTCGCCCTTCTCCGTCTTGACCATCGGCGCAGCAGCATTGATCTGCGAACGCAGAGCCAGAAGCGCATCCAGCTCGCAATCGATCGTCAGATAGAAATGCGGAACGGTCTGCTTCGATTCCACCAGACGGCGGGCAATCGTCTTGCGCATGCCGTCATGCGGAACGATCTCGTAGGTGCCTTCTTCAAAAAGCTTGAGAACGGCATCATCCGACATCGGCTTTGGAGCGGCAGCAGAGACAGCTTCCGCCTTCGGCTGAGCAGCCTTGACCCCACCGGAAGCCAGAGCGGCTTCCACATCGCGCTGAACGACACGACCATGCGGGCCGGTACCCTTCACGGCAGCGATATCGACACCGGATTCCCTGGCGATACGACGCGCAAGCGGTGAGGCGAACACACGGTCCCCCTGATTCGAGGCGGCAGCGGACGGCTCCACCTTAGCCGGCGTGGGCGCCGCAACAGGAACTGCGGCTTCCTTTTGGACTTCAGCCGGCTTCGGCTCTTCTTTCGGAGCGTCAGCCTTCGAAACAGATGCTGCGCCCTTGGCTGCAGCCGCCACGTCTTCGCCTTCTTCTGCGAGGATGGCGATCAGCGCATTGACCTTGACGCCTTCGGAACCGGCAGGAACCACGATCTTGGCAACCGTGCCTTCGTCCACCGCTTCCACTTCCATCGTAGCCTTGTCGGTCTCGATTTCAGCAATAACATCGCCGGGAGCGATCTTGTCGCCTTCCTTGACCAGCCATTTCGACAGGTTGCCTTCTTCCATTGTCGGAGAAAGCGCTGGCATGGTGATATTGATCGGCATGTCCAGACCCTTTCTGTTTAAGCGGTATAGCTAACGGCTTTCACCGCTTCGACCACTTCGGCGACCGTCGGCAGCGCCAGCTTTTCAAGATTTGCCGCATAAGGCATCGGGACATCCTTGCCGGCAATGGTCAGGATCGGCGCATCGAGATAATCGAAGGCCTGCTGCATGACGCGGGTGGCGATTTCCGTACCAACGGACGACTGCGGGAAGCCTTCTTCCACAGTCACCAGACGGCCGGTCTTCTTGACCGATTCCACAACCGTTGGAATATCCATCGGGCGGATCGTACGCAGATCGATGATTTCAACATCGATACCCTGCTGGCCCAACTCTTCGGCCGCCTTGATAGCATAGGTCATGCCGATACCGAACGAAACGATGGTCGCGTCCGTGCCCTGCTTGTGAATGCGGGCTTTGCCGATCGGCAGAACGAAATCATCAAGCTTGGGCACATCGAAATGATGACCGTAGAGAATTTCGTTTTCGAGAAAGATCACCGGATTCGGATCGCGGATTGCAGCCTTCAGCAGGCCCTTGGCGTCGGCTGCCGTGTAGGGCATGATGACCTTGAGACCCGGAATATGGCTGTACCATGCCGCGTAGCACTGCGAATGCTGAGCAGCAACGCGTGCAGCCGCACCGGACGGACCACGGAAGACCATCGGAGCGCCCATCTGCCCGCCGGACATATAAAGCGTCTTGGCGGCGGAGTTCACAATCTGATCGATTGCCTGCATAGCGAAGTTGAAAGTCATGAATTCAACGATCGGACGCAGACCTGCAAAAGCAGCGCCAACACCTACACCGGCAAAACCGTGCTCAGTGATCGGGGTATCGACAACGCGCTTGGAACCGAACTCATCGAGAAGCCCCTGCGTTACCTTGTAGGCGCCCTGATATTCGGCAACTTCTTCACCCATCACGAAAACGTTCGGGTCGCGGCGCATTTCTTCTGCCATCGCATCACGAAGCGCATCACGAACTGTCATCGAAACCATTTCGGTGCCAGCCGGAATGTCCGGGTCGGACGCGACTTCGAGTGCCGGAGCCTTGGGAGCAGCCGGAACAGAATCAGCCTTTTTTTCTTCGGCTTTCGGCTCTTCCTTCGGTGCTTCAGCCTTCGCAGCCGGAGCAGAACCGATATCGGAAGCGCTTTCGCCGTCACCGAGAAGCACGGCAATCGGCGTATTGACCTTCACGCCTTCAGTGCCTTCATCGACAAGAAACTTGCCAATCGTACCTTCATCGACAGCTTCGACTTCCATCGTCGCCTTGTCGGTTTCAATTTCAGCGATCACATCGCCGGACGTAACCTTGTCGCCCTCCTTCTTCAGCCACTTGGAGAGCTTGCCCTCTTCCATGGTTGGGGAAAGTGCGGGCATGAGAATTTCTACGGGCATGACAACACCTTCCTGGAATTAGAGCAGAATATCCGTGTAGAGCTCGGATGCATCCGGCTCCGGATCGTTTTGAGCGAAATCAGCAGAATCAGCGACAATGTCGCGGACGTCCTTGTCGATTTCCTTCAGCTCTTCCTCGGTTGCCCAACCCTTGTCGATCAGACGCTGCTTGACCTGCTCGATCGGATCATGTTCGGAGCGCATCTTCTGCACTTCTTCCTTCGAGCGATACTTTGCCGGGTCCGACATGGAGTGACCGCGGTAACGATAGGTCTGCATGTCGAGAATGATCGGTCCCTTGCCGGAGCGGGTCCATTCCACGGCCAGATCGGCAGCAGCTTTGACCGCACGAACGTCCATGCCGTCCACCTGAATACCCGGAATATTGAAAGAAAGACCGCGCTTCGAGAAATCAGTTTCAGCGGAGGAGCGCGAAACCGATGTGCCCATGGCATAGCGGTTGTTTTCGATGATGTAGACTACCGGCAGCTTCCACAGCGACGCCATGTTGAAGCTTTCGTAGACCTGCCCCTGATTGGAAGCGCCATCGCCGAAATAGGTCAGCGTTACATTGTCGTTGTCGCGATAACGATTCGCGAACGCAAGGCCTGTGCCAAGCGAAACCTGCGCACCAACGATACCGTGACCGCCGTAGAAGTTCTTCTCTTTGGAGAACATGTGCATGGAGCCGCCTTTACCCTTGGAAAGGCCGCTGCGACGTCCGGTCAGTTCAGCCATAACGCCACGCGCGCTCATGCCCGCTGCAAGCATATGACCATGATCGCGATAGGCGGTGATAACCTGATCACCTTCCTTCAGCGCCATCTGCATGCCGACCACTACGGCTTCCTGGCCGATATAAAGGTGACAGAAACCGCCAATGAAGCCCATGCCGTAAAGCTGGCCGGCCTTTTCTTCGAAACGCCGGATCAACAGCATTTCGCGATAAGCGTCCAGCTCCTGCTTCTTATCGAAATTTGCAGGCGCAGGTGCCTTGGGTGCAGTCACAGAAGTCGCCTGCGTTTTGCCGGCAGGCGACTTTTTAGCCCTCGGTGCCATATCTCGCTCCCTAAATTGTCGTTCTATTGTGACGTTATACGGGCATACCACAAGATACAATATGCGCTCAGAGCATAGCTGCTATGTCGCCAAGCCCTTAAAAACATACCACAAAAAGACAATTAACTGGATTTCGGTTAATTCGATCTATCTTCCCTGGAGGTGATAATTGTCACCTCGTCGGGATGGGAGAGATTAAGCGCCCTGCGTGCCTGCTCGTCAAGCATATCCTTCTCGATAGAGCCATCACGCAAAAGTGCGACTCGCTTTTCGAGCGCAGTGCGGTCTGCTGTTACCTGTTCGAGCTGTTTGGTCAGAAGGCTCTTTTGTTCTTCAAGCTGGATACGGGAATAGAGGCCGAATTCGCCGTGATAGGCATGAAAGCCGAAATAGCTTAGAAACGCAGCCGTCAGAATGGGCAACACAAACCGCCCACGGATCGATTTACGCTTCTGCTTGGTCCACATTTCGACTTCCTTCCCGGATATTCGGAGTTGCGACGAATCCTGATAAGAGCGTCAATCCGAATTTCACCATGAAGCATTATTTTGCTTAACAGAGATTTACCACAGGGCGATGTCGGGAGCGGGTATCCTGATTTTGTAAACGCCGGGCGAGTAAAGCCAGTATGGAAGGAGCTGTCCCGTTCAGACGAGAATCGAGAACGGCTCGTCATAAAGACAAACCGTTCTCTCTTGTCGGCATGAAAATGCCTGAAGGGTTCAAACGTCAACAATCGTAGAAAACCCGCCCATAATCATGCGCTTGCCATCAAATGGCATCCGCTCCCCCATCGCCTTCATACGCGGGTCGCTCATCATCTTGCTGTTTGCAGCATCGCGCGTTGCTTTGTCGGGATATTCAAACCAGGAGAACACAACCTCCTCGTCTTCGTCCGCCTTAACTGCACGGCGAAAATCGGTAACCTTGCCTTCCGGCACGTCATCTCCCCATGCTTCAACCATGCGCGTCACACCAAACTCTTTGAATAATACAGCCGCTTCCGCGGCATGCTTGCGATAGAGTTCCTTGTTCGCCTTGGGAACCGCGACGACAAATCCTTCAATGTAAGCCATTTTCTCTCTCCCGTTGACAGATCCGCCCACGGCTTCGTCAGTTGCGTTTCAAGCCGTTCCCTCATTGGTTCGAACACCAATGCAACAATATTGATATCAATATAATTATATAGGGTCAAATGCTCGGATATCTGAGGACATAATGCTGAAACGAAAAAAGGCGGACCGAAGCCCGCCTTTTATGGCTCTCAGAAAAGATTAGAGGAACTTCAGTGCGCTGCGGCCTGCATAGCGGGCCTGCTTGCCCAGTTCTTCCTCAATGCGGATAAGCTGGTTGTACTTCGCGGTGCGGTCCGAACGCGCCAGCGAACCGGTCTTGATCTGGCCGCAGTTGGTGGCAACAGCGAGATCGGCAATCGTCGAATCCTCGGTTTCGCCCGAACGATGCGACATGACAGCAGTATAGCCAGCCTTGTGAGCAGTCTCGACAGCATCGAGCGTTTCCGACAGCGATCCGATCTGGTTGACCTTGACGAGAATCGAGTTGGCAACGCCCATGCGAATACCGTCACGCAGACGGGCCGAATTGGTGACGAACAGATCGTCGCCGACAAGCTGGCACTTGTTGCCGATAAGATCGGTCAGATACTTCCAGCCTTCCCAGTCATCTTCAGCCATACCGTCTTCGATAGTAACGATAGGATAGTCGCCAGCGAGCTTGGCAAGATACTTGGCCTGAGCCTTTGGATCCCGCGTCTTGCGTTCGCCCTCATAGACGTAATTGCCGTCCTTGAAGAACTCGGTCGCTGCACAATCGAGTCCAAGAGCAATATCTTCACCCGGTTTGAAGCCAGCTTTCTCAATCGATTCCATAATGAAATCGAGTGCAGCCTGGGCATTCTTCAGGTTCGGCGCGAAGCCGCCTTCGTCGCCGACATTGGTGTTGTGACCGGCATCCTTGAGGCGCTTTTTCAACGTATGGAAAACTTCCGAACCGTAACGAACAGCTTCACGAACGGATGAAGCGCCGACCGGCAGAATCATGAATTCCTGAAAATCGATCGGATTGTCGGCATGTGCGCCGCCATTGATAATGTTCATCATCGGGACCGGCAGAACATGGGCGTTTGTGCCACCGACGTAGCGATAGAGCGGAAGACCGGTCGCCTGGGCCGCAGCCTTGGCAACGGCAAGAGAGACACCCAGGATTGCGTTGGCGCCGAGATTGCCCTTATTGGCCGAACCATCGAGCTCGATCATCGTCTGGTCGATAAGCAGCTGGCTTTCCGCATCCATGCCCGCAATAGCGTCAAAAATCTTGCCATTAACAGCTTCAACGGCTTTTTCAACGCCCTTGCCAAGATATCGGCTACCACCGTCGCGCAACTCTACGGCCTCATGTGCGCCAGTCGATGCGCCGGACGGAACGGCAGCGCGTCCGAAGGAGCCATCTTCAAGCACGACATCCACTTCGACGGTTGGGTTGCCGCGGCTGTCGAGAATTTCGCGGCCGACGATGTCGATGATTGCAGTCATAGGAACCAGTCCTTCCCTATAGATTGCCCCGCCATATCCGCGAGGCACTTAACAAATCCGATGCGGTCATTTCATAGCGCATAATCCTGAAAGTTTGCAGACATTTCAGAAAAGATTATGCACCGGCCCAGTTTTTAAGCCTTGGAGCATTTCCAGCAAAAGTGCGAAGCGGTTTTGCGTAGGATAATGCGGCAAAACAATTCGTCAGAGCGGTTCCAGCGATTCTGTTAGAATCGGAACCGCTCTGACGAAACAAAAGGCGGAGGAAAATCCCCCGCCCTTTAAATTCTTCGAGAACTGTTTAAAGCCCTTTTGCAATACGATCAAAAGCCATGAGCTTTTCGAGAAGCGCGGGCATTTTATCCACAGGAACCATGTTCGGGCCATCGGATGGTGCGTTGTCCGGGTCTTGATGTGTTTCGATAAAGAACCCTGCAACACCGACGGCAGCTGCCGCCCGAGCCAGCGTTTCCACAAATTCACGCTGTCCACCTGTCGAGCCACCCTGCCCGCCCGGCTGCTGCACGGAGTGAGTCGCATCGAAAACAACTGGCGAACCAAGACCGGCCATGATCGGCAAGGAACGCATATCGGAAACAAGCGTATTATAACCGAATGAAACACCGCGTTCAGTCGCAAGAACATTCGGATTACCGCTTTCCGTAATCTTGGAAAGAACATTCTTCATGTCCCACGGTGCCAGAAACTGGCCCTTCTTGACGTTCACGACACGTCCGGTCTTTGCGGCAGCAATCAGCAGATCGGTCTGGCGGCAGAGGAATGCCGGAATTTGCAGGACATCAACCACAGGCGCAACTTCGGCACATTGCTCTTCGGTATGGATATCCGTCAGAACGGGAAAGCCGAACTCCTTCTTGAGATCGGCAAAAACTTCCATTGCCTTTTCGAGGCCGATTCCGCGCTCAGCCTTCAAGGAGGTACGATTGGCCTTGTCGAAGCTGGATTTATAGACAAGGCCGATGCCGAGCTTATCGGTCATTTCCTTGAGGCGGCCTGCCATATCGAAAGCGTGTTCACGCGTTTCCATCTGGCACGGACCCGCAATCAGAGCGAATGGCGCACTGTTTGAAAAAGTAACATTTCCGATTTTTACGGATGAATTGGCAGTCGCCATGACGTGAACCTCGATACTGAATGCCTTGCAGGCACCTTATCTGGCGTAAAGGAGGCTCGAAAACAAGACCGCAGTCTGAAAGACGAAACGAAAACGCGCCCCGAAAGGCGCGCTAGAGTTTTAGACCAGACGGCTCTGCTCAATCGCCGCTTCGATAAAGGAAGCGAATAGCGGATGCGGTTCAAATGGACGGGACTTCAGTTCTGGATGGTATTGCACGCCGATAAACCAAGGGTGGTCAGAATACTCAACTGTCTCCGGAAGAACACCATCCGGTGACATGCCTGCAAAGCTCAATCCAGCTGTTTCAAGGCGATCCTTGTAGTCGATATTGACTTCGTAGCGATGACGATGACGTTCTGAAATATCCGTCGATCCGTAGATCTCCGCAATTTTCGAACCTGGCGTCAATGCTGCTTCATACGCGCCAAGACGCATCGTACCACCAAGATCGCCCGCCGAAGCACGCTTCTCGAGCATATTGCCCTTGAGCCATTCGGTCATCAGACCGACAACGGGTTCCTTGGTCGGGCCGAACTCGGTCGATGATGCATTTTCTATGCCGACAAGATTGCGTGCTGCTTCAATGCAGGCCATTTGCATACCGAAGCAGATACCGAAGTAAGGAACCTTGCGTTCGCGAGCGAACTTCGCTGCAAGAATCTTGCCCTCTGCGCCGCGCTCGCCGAAGCCGCCCGGCACCAGAATGCCATGAACCTTTTCCAGATATGGAGCCGGATCTTCACTTTCGAAAACTTCCGCCTCGATCCAGTCGAGGTTGACTTTCACCTTGTTGGCAAGACCACCATGATAAAGCGCCTCGATCAGCGACTTATAGGCATCCTTGAGACCGGTATACTTGCCGACGATGGCAATGGTCACTTCACCTTCCGGATTGTGGAGACGGCTGGAAACCTCCTCCCAGCGATCCATACGCGGCTTTGGAGCCGGGTCGATGCCGAACGCCGACAGGACTTCCGAATCAAGGCCTTCCTTGTGATAGGCGATCGGCACATCATAGATCGTAGCCACGTCGAGCGCCTGAATGACCGCGCTTTCACGGACATTACAGAACAACGACAGCTTGCGGCGTTCTGATTCAGGGATCTCGCGATCGGCGCGAACCAGAAGGATATCTGGAGCAATACCGATAGAGCGCAGTTCCTTGACCGAATGCTGGGTCGGCTTGGTCTTCAATTCGCCAGCTGCCGGAATATAAGGCATCAAGGTCAGATGGATATAAACTGCCGTTCCGCGTGGCAATTCGTTGCCAAGCTGACGGATGGCTTCGAGGAACGGCATAGCTTCGATGTCGCCAACCGTGCCGCCAATTTCACAGAGAACGAAATCATAATCTTCGTTACCTTCGAGGACGAAGTTCTTGATCTCGTCGGTCACATGCGGAATGACCTGAACCGTCGCACCGAGATAATCGCCGCGGCGTTCCTTTTCGATGATGTTACGGTAGATGCGACCGGTGGTGATGTTGTCCTGCTGGTTGGCAGGGCGACCGGTGAACCGCTCGTAATGACCCAGATCAAGATCGGTTTCGGCACCATCGTCAGTGACGAACACCTCACCATGCTGGTAAGGCGACATCGTGCCGGGATCGACATTCAGATAAGGGTCGAGTTTACGGATACGCACGCGGTAACCACGTGCCTGAAGGAGTGCAGCCAGTGCTGCAGCAGCTATGCCTTTTCCAAGGGAAGAAACCACGCCGCCAGTGATGAATACATATCGCGCCATGGGCTTATCTCGTTAGACTTTCTTGATTGATTCCGCCACAAAAAAATGCACCCCGGCTGTGTTTTTCACCGAAGACAGGCGGTAATCGTCGTTGCACAAAGAAAAACCGGTGCCAGAAACACCGGAGCGAATAGGTCTGTACTCTCTAGCGACCCTATTCACATAAAGCCATGTCGAAGCTCGAAATCCACAGCTTCCACCTGCAAGAATAGTGACAAACACAAAAGAAAAGGCCGAGCCCGCAAGCCCGGCCATATTCACATAGTCATTTACAGATCAGAGAACAACCACTTCGGTGCCCAGACCGACCCGATCATAAAGATCCAACACATCGTCATTCGTCATACGGAAGCAGCCGTTCGAAGCCGAGCTGCCGATGGTCCATGGCTGTACCGTTCCGTGAATGCGGATATAGGTGTCCTTGTTGCCCTGGAAGAGATACATGGCGCGCGAACCAAGCGGGTTACCCGGGCCGCCATCCATGCCGTTCTTGAATCGCGCATAATGGGCTGGATTTCGTTCTATCATTTCCTTCGTTGGGATCCAGCGCGGCCACTCACGCTTTGCGTTCACTGTAGCTTTACCCTTGAATTCCAGACCAACCTTGCCGACTGCGATACCATAACGGCGCGCAGTCGTTGACGTCTCGACTAGGTAAAGGAAATAGTTTTTAGGATCGATCACAATGGTCCCAGGCTTGTAACCGCTGAATGCGACTTCCTGAGCACGATATTTCGGATCAATATTGTATTTGTTAGCCTTAACCGCATTGCTGCTATTGGAAGCCTTTTTCTTCTTCGGCTTTTCAGGATTAGCCTTGGCGTCGCTTGAAAGTGCAACCTGCTGAACGGATGCGGCGGCCTCATTGAGCTGCGCTTCAGCGCTTACCGGCGAGGCTGCAAATGCCGGAGCGGTTGCTCCAATGCAGAGACTAGCAATACCTGCCATCAGAATACGGCGTGAAAACATGGTCGGTTCCCGAAAATTCAAGCACAAGGGAGAAACACCTATCGCAGTGGTGCGATCAGACTTTCGCTCTCCTTACTGCAAAGCCATCAGGTTCTCAATTCGCTGCCATCATTCTGCAATACGATTCGCAGCAGCGTATTGCCTGGTTGCAACACTTTGCGACTCTACGGTTAACAAAAAGAAAACCGGCCTCTAGGGCCGGCTTCGCATTGTGCTCATTTAGCTCACTTTTTTTACTGAGAGCTTGGGACCGGATTGGCCGGCGTTTCCGGAACGACCGGAGCCTGCGGTTGAGTAGCATCGGGCTGCGTTGCCGGTGCTGTAGCGCTGCCCGGAGCTGCCGGTGCTGTCTTATTAGCGTCAGGACGCGAGGACTCACCACCCAGCTGGTTAAGAATACCGCCGCCATTGCCGCCCGCCGGAGCAGTCTGGCTACCGGTTGCCGCCGGAATACGATTGAGAATGTCGGTTGGCTTTTCGCTGTAGCGCGCCATGATACCGAGAATAAGCGAGGTCGCGAAAAAACCGATCGCAAGAATGGCTGTCGTGCGGGTGAGCGCGTTCGCCGCGCCGCGAGCCGTCATGAACCCCGAACCACCGCCAATGCCAAGGCCGCCGCCTTCCGAACGCTGGATAAGCACAACGCCGACAAGCGCCAGCACGATCAACAAGTGAATGACAATGATTACGGTCTGCATGGGTTACGGTCTTTATATCCCTAAAACTAGAGCGGCTCTTTACACGCTATTGTCCGATAATCCAAGCCCCGAGACCAAGATAGACAGACGCGATGTGCCGGTTACAAATTACGATAGGTTTCGCATATGGCGAGAAAGTCGGTTGCCTTCAAGCTCGCACCGCCGACAAGCGCGCCATCGACATCGGCAACACCGAGCAATTCCATCGCATTCGAAGGCTTGACCGAGCCGCCGTAAAGCAGGCGAAGATGCGCGCCCTTTGAACCGAAACGTTCGGTCAGCTGCTCGCGCATGAAGGCATGCGCGGCGCGTACATCCTGCACAGTCGGCGTCAGCCCCGTGCCGATTGCCCAAACCGGCTCGTAGGCGATGATCGTATTCTCAGCATCGACACCATCCGGCAAGGAACCGGCAAGCTGCGTGCCGATCACGTCCAGCGTGCGCTCTGCCTTGCGTTCATCGGCGGTTTCGCCAACGCAAACGATAGAGGTCAGTCCGGCAGCCCATGCGGCTTCGGTCTTGGCACGAATGGCATCATTGCTTTCATTATGGTCAGTCCGACGCTCGGAATGGCCGATGATGACATGTGTGGCGCCTGCCTCTTTGAGCATCGCCGCAGAAATATCGCCCGTATGCGCGCCGGACACTTTATGGTGAGCGTCCTGTCCGCCAAGACCAACGGTTTCGCCTTCAAGTGTTTCCGCTGCACGAGAAAGAAGTGTCGCCGGCACACAGATAACTGCATCGAGCTTGCGACCAAGATCAGAGCTTAGACCAGCAGCAATCGCACGCAATTCGGTCAGGGATTCTCCTGTACCATTCATCTTCCAGTTGCCAGCAACCAGCGGACGGATTCCCGGAGTCATTTCATTCTCCTCACCTGTTCAAAACAGCAGACGCGGCCACCTCGCAAGATCGGACCAGCGCCAAAATTTGCCACTGACTAAGCGTATTCGTGCCGCAATGCAAATGTTCTTGAGTGCCTACATGCAATGAGACCTTGCATATAGGGATGGCTTGAGGTTATCCCGTGACTGGCTCTATCTATATAAGCCGAGCTTCGATTTATTCTTGAAGGGTTTCCAATGCTCGACAGCCTGCGCTCCGCCGCTCAATCCTGGGTCGCCAAACTTCTGCTTGGCCTGCTTGTACTGAGCTTTGCGATCTGGGGCATCTCCGATGTCTTTCGCGGTGGCTTGTCAGGCAACGCGGCCTTGACGGCTGGCGGTTCCGAAGTAAGCGCCACCGATTATCGTTTCGCCTACGAGCAACAGATGATGCGTCTGTCACAGCAGTTTCGCCAGCGTCTGACGCGTGAACAGGCCCAGGCGCTCGGCGTCGAAAACCAGGTGCTCGCCCAGCTCGCCGCCGGAGTGGTCCTGGATGAAGCTGCGCGGAATATGCAGCTTGGTCTTTCCAAGGACGGAATTGCCCGGCTGACCGGTGAAGATCCCGCCTTCCACGATGCAAGCGGCAACTTCAATCGCGCGCAGTTCGATGCAGTGCTTCGCCAGTCGGGCATCCGCGCACAGGATTATCTCGATAATCGGGCGAAAGTCGCCCGCCGCCAGCAAATCGTGGAAGCGGCAACCGATGGCATCAAGCTCCCGAATGCGGCATTGAAGGCGCTGGCCCTTTATCAGGGCGAAACCCGCAGCGTTGATTATGTGACTATTCAGGCTGAAAAAGCCGATTCTATCCCCGCCCCGTCCGACGATGCGCTCAAGACCTATTTTGACGCGCACAAGGACGAGTACAAGGCGCCGGAATACCGGAAGATAAGCTACGTGAAGCTGGAACCGGCGGATATTGCCGATCCGTCTGCCGTCACGCAGGATGAAATCAACGAATATTATGAAAAGAACAAGGACCGCTTCAGCACGGTCGAAAAGCGCACCATCGAACAATTGAGCTTTGCCGACGACGCTGCGGCTGAAGCTGCCCAGAAGAAAATCGCCGCAGGAACAAGCTTTGTCGATATCGGCAAGGAACAGGGCAAAACGGAAGACGATCTCAAACTCGGCACATTCGAGAAGTCGGCTATTCCCGATCAGGCCGTTGCCGATGCAGCTTTTGCACTGTCGGAAAATGGCGTGAGCCCGGTCGTCAAGGGCAGCTTTGGCCCCGTTATCCTGCGCGTGACGCAGATTGAGCCGGCACACGTGAAGCCGCTTGCCGAAGTTGAAGGGGAAATTCGCACCACGCTTGCTAACAATATCGCAGCAAGCAATATCAGCGGCATTCATGACTCTTATGAGCAGGAACGCTCTGACGGTGCTTCCATGGCCGATGTAGCAAAGAAGCTGAGCCTCAAGTCGGTCACGGTGGAAGCCGTTGATGTGGAGGGCAACGATCCTTCCGGCAATCCCGTTCAGTTACCCAATTCCGAAGCACTGCTGTCCGCTGCCTTCCAGGCGGATCAGGGATTTGATAACGACGCCCTTACCATGGGCAATATCGGCTATCTCTGGTATCAGGTTGATGGCATCACCCCGGCACGCGACCGTACGCTTGATGAAGTCAAGGACAAGGTTGTAGCCGCATGGAAGGCTGAAGAGGCCGTCAAGCGTCTCAACCAGCGTGTGGAAGAACTCAAGAAGCGCCTCGACGGCGGTGCGACACTCGACACGATCGCTTCCGAACTGGGCGTAGAGAAGCAGACCAAGCGAGGCGTTGTCCGTACCACCAATGATGCCGATATCGGAACGGCTGCCGCAGCGCAGATTTTCCGGGGGCCGAATGGGTTCACCGGTAGCGCGGCTGCGCCTTCGGACGATGCCCAGATTCTGTTCAAGGTTGTTGAAGTAACCGAACCCGCAGGAGCCGGACCGGAAGCTATTCCGGAACAGCAGCAAAAGTATCTGGCGACTTCGCTCTCGGATGATGTTCTCGAACAGCTCGTCGGCGAATTGCAGAAGCAGTACCCGGTGAAGATAAATCAGACCGTCATCAACAACGCTTTGGCGTTTTAAGGACGGTGGACATCCAAAATGGCTGATCTAAAACCCTATATCGCGAAAGCCGCATCAGGCGAGCCGCTTTCGCTCCAGGACTCCAGGGCCGCGTTCGATATCATGATGTCGGGACAGGCAACCCCATCGCAGATCGGTGGATTGTTGATGGCATTGCGCGTGCGGGGGGAAACCGTATCGGAAATTGCCGGTGCTGTTGCGTCCATGCGTTCACGAATGCTGGCAGTTTCGGCACCCGCCAACGCAATCGATATCGTTGGAACCGGCGGAGACCAATCCGGCTCCTACAATGTCTCAAGCTGCTCAGCGTTTGTTGTCGCCGGTGCCGGTGTCCCCGTTGCCAAGCACGGCAACCGCGCCCTCTCCTCTCGTTCGGGTGCCGCCGATGCGCTGGCCGCGCTCGGCATCAATATCGAGGCGGACGCGAATATCATCGGCCGCAGCATCACCGAAGCCGGCCTCGGCTTTATGTTTGCACCGATGCACCATTCCGCCATGCGCCATGTTGGACCTTCCCGCGTCGAACTTGGAACACGTACCATTTTCAATCTCCTCGGCCCTCTTTCCAATCCGGCCAGTGTCAAGCGTCAGCTTGTTGGCGTATTTGCACCGCAATGGCTCGTACCGTTGGCTGAAGTGCTCAAGGAACTAGGCTCCGAAGCAGCTTGGGTTGTTTATGGCGACGGGCTTGACGAAATGACCACCGCGGGCACGACACAAGTTGCCGCTCTGGAAAATGGTCAAATCCGTACCTTTGAAATCACGCCGGAAGAAGTTGGACTCCGTCGTTGCGATCCGGCAGAACTGAAGGGTGGCGAAGCTTCGCTGAACGCAAAAGCTCTTCTGGGTGTACTTGAAGGCGATAAAAATGCCTATCGAGACATCGTCCTGCTCAATTCGGGCGCGGCACTCGTCATTGCGGGCAAAGCGAAGGATCTGAAAGAAGGCATCGCACTCGCGGCGCACTCCATCGACAGCGGTGCAGCGCTTGCTGTCTTGCAGAAAGTGATTGCTGTTTCGAACGACAAAGCGGCCTGACGGAAAGGATTAAGTCATGTCCACCGACATTCTGCGTAAGATCGAGGCTTACAAGCGCGAAGAAATCGCCGCGGCCAAGACCGAGTGCACCGTCGCCGATTTGAAGGCACGTGCACAGGATCAGGAAGCGCCGCGCGGTTTTCTAAAAGCATTGGAGGCAAAACGCGCTGCCAATGAATTCGCGCTGATCGCCGAGATCAAGAAGGCAAGCCCATCAAAGGGCCTTATCCGCCCGGACTTCGATCCGCCAGCACTCGCAAAAGCCTATGCGGCTGGCGGTGCTGCATGTCTCTCCGTGCTGACGGATACGCCATCCTTTCAGGGAGCACCGGAGTTTCTGACAGCAGCTCGTAACGCTTGCAATCTCCCGGCCCTGCGCAAGGATTTTCTGTTCGATACATATCAGGTTCATGAAGCCCGTAGCTGGGGTGCTGACTGCATTCTGATCATTCTTGCAAGCGTCGATGACGATCTGGCAAAGGCGTTGGAAGAAACTGCATTCGAGCTTGGCATGGACGCACTCATCGAAGTGCACGACGAAACCGAGATGGAACGTGCGCTGAAGCTTTCATCCCGCCTACTCGGCGTCAATAACCGCAATTTGCGCACATTCGAGGTTGATCTCGCCGTTTCGGAACGTCTGTCGAAAATGGCACCTTCCGATCGTGTTCTGGTTGGTGAAAGCGGCATATTCACACACGAAGATTGCCTGCGTTTGGAAAAATCCGGAATCGGGACCTTCCTCATCGGCGAGAGCCTGATGCGCCAGGCTGATGTTGCGGCGGCTACCCGTGAACTCCTGACCGGCAGGGCCTGATCGATGACGTCCAAGCTCACCCATATCGACCAGACCGGTGCTGCCAATATGGTGGATGTTGGGGCGAAGGATGAAACTGAACGCCAAGCCGTAGCCGAAGGATCGGTCAGAATGAAGCCGGAAACGCTGGCGCTCATTCTGGAAGGCAATGCCGCGAAGGGTGACGTCATTGGCGCCGCGCGTCTGGCAGGCATCATGGCGGCAAAAAAGACTGCTGACCTGATTCCCCTCTGCCATCCGCTTATGCTGACCAAAATCTCTGTCGAAATCGAACCGGATCAGGCACTGCCCGGTCTGCGCGTTCGCGCACTCGCCAAGCTCAAAGGGCGCACTGGCGTGGAAATGGAAGCCCTCACCGCCGTTTCCGTCACATGTCTTACCATTTATGACATGGCCAAAGCCATCGACAAACATATGGAGATCGACGGCATCCGCGTTACCGAAAAAAGCGGCGGCAAATCCGGTGATTGGACGGCATAATCGCTGAACCTTGTTCTGGATCAATTCTTCCAGACAGGCTTTATGCTCTAAACGGGTCCACAATTCAGTTCGAGAGGAAACACCATGTCCCTTCTCCCGGTCGATGAAGCACTGGCCCGCATCCTGAAGTCTGCGGAACCGCACGGTAAAGAGCAAATCGCTTTGTCGGATGCAGGTGGGCGCGTGGTTGCAACACCTGTGTTGGCACATTTTCTACAGCCGCCTTTCGACGGCTCGGCAATGGATGGCTATGCCCTGATCGCCCCGGAGAACATCGCTTATCCTGTTGAGTTCGACATCATCGGCGAATCGGCAGCAGGCAATCGATTCGAAGGCGAATTGGGGATCGGACAGGCGGTCCGCATTTTTACCGGCGCGCCACTGCCCAAAGGCACAGACACAATTGTCATTCAAGAACACACCGAGCGTTCGGATGACCGGCTCACCGTTCATGAAGGAATAGAGCCAGGACGGCATATACGTCGCGCGGGCCTCGACTTTTCGCCCGGTAACGTCGTCATTTCGAGCGGACGAGAGCTGGACGCCGCCGCCCTATCGTTAGCCGCTGCAAGCGGCAATGCGAGAATCGATGTATTTCAAAAACCAAAGGCGGCAATCGTTGCGACCGGTGATGAGCTCGTCGCGCCGGGTGAAACACCCGGAATGGACCAGATTGTTGCATCGAACAGCGTCGGAATCGCTGAAATTATCAGGCGGGCTGGCGGCAGCCCGGAAGACAAAGGAATCATTCCAGATGATCCTGCCAAGATTGAACAGGCAATAGCAGATAGCCTGCAAAGCGGCATCGACATTCTGGTTACGATTGGCGGCGCGTCGGTCGGTGACCGAGATTTTGTGCACGGCGCGCTTCAAAAATTGGGCGTTAATCTCGATTTCTGGAAGATCGCCATGAGGCCGGGTAAGCCCCTGATGTATGGACACATCAGCGTGAACGGCAAAATCGTGCATATCATAGGCTTGCCCGGCAACCCTGTTTCCAGCCTCGTCTGCAGCCTCGTCTTTCTTCGACCGCTTGTCGCCAAGCTTGCCGGAACTAACTTCGACGCCGATATCCGGCCTGCAAAACTGGGCACTGTCCTGCCTGCGAATGACTACCGCCGCGATTATATCCGAGCCACGGTCGAATCAACTCCGGACGGAACACTGATAGCGAAGCCATTTCCAGTTCAGGATTCGTCTATGCTTTCGGCACTCGTCGGCTCAAAAGCGCTTCTCATCAGAGACGAGAACGCTCCCGCAGCCGCTCTCGGCGATGATTGTCGTGTCCTTATGCTCTAGATTCAGCATGTTATCTGCCATCACTAAAGCATGAGAAAACTGATCTAACTCACGATAGAATATATGTTATTCGGATCAGTATCTGAAGTAGCGCATAGATGATGCGCCCGTCCTGAAACAATCCGTTCAATCTCGTCTTGAGCGTTAATGCTTTTAAAACCATTGCAGAACAAGACTGGAACATATAGTGTTCGTTCTGGTTTTGTTTTTCTCAATTCTTGGCCGGGAGGGTGTCGCGCATGTTAACCCGTAAACAGCACGAGCTTCTGCTGTTCATTCATGAACGTCTAAAAGAAACGGGCATTCCACCGTCGTTCGATGAAATGAAGGAAGCGCTCGATCTGGCTTCGAAATCGGGTATCCATCGTCTGATCACCGCTCTGGAGGAGCGTGGCTTCATCCGTCGGCTGCCAAACCGGGCACGTGCACTTGAGGTCCTGCGTCTGCCGGATTCTATTGCTCCGGGACTCAACGCACAAAAGAAGTTCGCTCCCAGTGTTATCGAAGGCAGCCTGGGCAAAGCACCACCGCCGCCTTCACCGTCACGCCCTACCTCTGTTGCGACCAATGACGACACATCCGCAACAGTCTCTGTGCCAGTCATGGGGCGAATCGCTGCTGGTGTGCCTATTTCAGCCATCCAGAATCAGACGCATTCCCTGAGCCTTCCGCCAGAAATGATTGGCGCGGGTGAGCATTACGCTCTTGAGGTTAGAGGCGATTCAATGATCGATGCTGGAATTTTTGACGGAGATACGGTCATTATCAAGCGTGGCGAATCCGCAAATCCCGGTGAAATTGTGGTCGCTCTCGTCGATGACGAAGAAGCGACATTGAAGCGCTTTCGTCGCAAAGGTGCTTCCATCGCACTCGAAGCAGCCAACCCCGCCTATGAGACACGAATCTTTGGCCCCGACCGAGTGCGGGTTCAAGGCAAGCTTGTTGGCCTGATCCGCCGCTATTAGGGTGTTTCCAGCAAAGTGAAAAACGGCTTTGCGCAGGAAAATGCAAAGCAAAAAGATTGAGCGAAGGCATGGTTCTTTTAACTGGAAGCGCTCTATTATCATTCGCAGAGATTTGCGTTACGGTCTGCGCCGGATGAACAATTCACTGCATTTTTGGGCGGGCGGGGTTTTGGTTTGTATTCGCGCTCGGCCAAACCACGTGCCGGACGCGAATGGATGCGATGCATATGCCAGGGACGGCTCGGCGTATTGATTGCAAATGTTATTCGGCTGTCGCGTTGCAGATCAAATATTGGCTGTGTTACATCGACTTCCGTCGCTTCAGGAGAAACTATGGATAAAGCCTCAGGAGCTCGGTTTTGCTCCGGTGCTTTCCCGAGTCTTATCTCTACAGATCCCTTTAACGCCAGATCGCGTTTACTGATGCTCAGAGTCGTGGAGCGTCCACACGAAGCTTCTTTACCGGGAACAGCCAGAATGACCACATCGCCGATATTACAGGCGATTTCTTGCATTGCAACATCTGCTGTGTAGACCAATGTGCGACCATCGCGCAAACTGATCGTACATAATCCATCTTCGCATTCGAATCCGTCCACATCGGTTCGTTTTCTGTTTTTGCCCGATGGCGGTGCGATGAATTCTTCGACCAGATATGCGGTTTTCCAATTGTCGACTGTAAATTGCGACGGACGGCTCCGATTAACTGCAAATCTCCCATCAGTCAGTCGGACTCCCACCAGCTTGGCATCTTCTGATACCACAATGTCCGGAAAAGGCTCCCTGACGAAAGCAGCAAAACCAAGTACAATGAAGGGGAGTGCCAGCGCCTTCAATCTGGTCGACAGAACAACCGCCAGAACAAGCGCAATAGTCCACAAAACGAGAGTGAGTGCAGGCATTGCACCCGGATTGCCGTCAGGTGACCACGCCGCAACAAAGGCGGCAATATGTCTGACGGCGAAAATACCCCATCCCATGATCTGCAATGGTACCCAATCCAGTTGCAACGGCATCAGGACAAGACCGAAAACAGCAAATGGCATCACGAGAAGTGCGATTGCAGGCTCAGCGAGAACGTTCCCCACCAAGCCCAGCGGCGCAGTATTATTGAAATGATAAGCGGCAAAAATTCCGCTCGCCAATCCCGCGACGAGCGAAGTACCCGCCGCCGCAGTGACCGGCTTCAGGATTTTTCCCCCGAAACTATGAGTGGGCTTTCCACGCCTTTCCTTGCCGACATATTTTCTTGCATTACGCTCGCTCCACCACGCATATCCCGCGATCAGGGCGGCCGTAGCAGAAAAAGACATCTGAAAACTCGGCCCTAATATCTCATGCGGTGAAATGGCAATCATGGCAAGGGCTGCGATGGCGAGATTGCGCATGCTTATCGCAGCACGATCAACCAGCAAGGCTCCGAGCATGACTGCAATCATCACATAGCTTCGTTGCGCCGCAACATCGGCGCCCGACATGGCAAGATAAAAGGTGCAGCTCAAAAGGGAGAGAAAGGCTGCATATTTTTTCACGGGATGCCGCACACTGAAAGCCGGAAACAGCGCAAAGAGAGACCGCAGCGTCAGCATGACAACACCGGCAGCGAGCGCCATATGCAAACCGGAGATCGACAGAATATGTGCAAGGCCTGCTTTGCGCAGATCGTCATTGGTCTTTTCGCTGATCCCCGCACGCGTGCCCGCCACAAGCGCCGAAGCCACGCTTCCATCCTCTCCGCCGATAACCTCTTCAATCCGTTCGGAAACCCGAACACGCAACATGGCGATCCACTGAGAAATTTCCGCAGTCAGTTCGTCTGGCAGAGAAACCGCCGCCACTTTGGGTGTTCCGAGAAAAAAGCCATTGGCCCCGATACCATTGAAATAGGCGTGAAACGAAAAATCATAGTTGCCGGGGCGAACCGGACCCGACGGAATACGCAATCGCACGAAACCTGTAAGCCCGCTGCCGATCGACGTCGAGGCCGGAATATCCCTTGCATTGATACGAACGCGTTTTGGCGGAAAGCGAAGCTTCGGGCGCTCGGTCTGGAGGACATCGAGCGTTATCCGCCAGCTTCCATTATCCTGATATTCAAGCGCAACCACCCGGCCCGTTATACGTGTTGCGACATCGGAGCCCAGCATCGGCGTCGCACGCCGCTCTGTCTCCCATTTGCCGACTACAAGACCGGCCGACAACGCAATAGCGAACGCCATGCACTGCGCGGCGACATAATGCCTGCGCGTCGCAACTCGCAAGAGAATAGCAATTCCGAGCATGGACAGAAGCGGTGTCCATGCTGGCTCGAACGAAAGCGTAAAATAGATGATCGCGCCAATGCCGGCAAAAACCGGCAGCAAAAGAAAGAAGGCGCCGCGTCCGGCTTCAGTTTCGATTGCTGTCCTGATCTGTTCCCGAGCAATGAGGGGGACGGACAGGAGACGTTCACGCAGTTTGGGTGCGGGAGGCTGGACAGGCGCCGAATGTGCCGAAGGCCCTGTTTCATTGGAGGGCCACACTTCGGGCAACAGGGTGCGCACGAAACCATCGGGCATGTTCTTCACAAGCGCCCGTTCGTTTACATCACTCGCTTCCCTGATGCCTGTCATGCCCCCGCCTGACCGCAAAAGTTAGCCCAGACCGTCGAAATACCCCGAAAGAACAACGGCACATCGGTGCGAAAGAGATGCGAAACCCTTGCGCATGATGCTGCCTATGCTACATGAACCGCAGCCGAAATCGAGAGGGTTCTCATCACGAACCCCGATTACCTGCCGGGCATTCTCGCGCAGGCATTGGAATTCAAGTTCGCGCCTGTGTCTCCGGCATTCGCCGCTGCTCTAAAAAAGGCGCACGACATAGTGGAGCTATCATGTCGAAACCGGTTGTTACCCGTTTTGCCCCCTCTCCCACGGGGTATCTGCACATTGGTGGTGCGCGTACTGCCTTGTTCAACTGGCTTTATGCCAAGCACAATGGTGGCAAGATGCTGCTGCGCATCGAAGACACCGACCGGGAACGTTCCACAGACGCTGCGACGGCTGCCATTCTCGATGGCTTGACTTGGCTGGGCTTGGATTGGGATGGCGATGCCATCTCGCAGTTCGAACGCGCACCTCGCCATCGCGAAGTGGCGGAAGAACTCGTCGCTCTTGGCAAGGCATATTATTGTTATGCTACGCCAGCAGAGCTGGAAGAAATGCGTGAGAAAGCACGCGCTGAAGGCCGTCCACCGCGCTATGATGGTCGCTGGCGTGATCGCGATCCGTCTGAAGCGCCAGCTGGTGTAAAGCCGGTAATCCGGATCAAGGCCCCGCAGGAAGGCGAAACCCTCGTGCAGGACGCAGTGCAGGGCGACGTACGTTTCCCGAACAAGGATCTCGATGATTTCATCATTCTGCGATCCGATGGCACGCCGACTTACATGCATGCAGTCGTTGTCGACGATCACGATATGGGTGTGACACATATCATTCGCGGCGACGACCATTTGACAAATGCGGCGCGACAGACCGTCATCTACAATGCGATGGGTTGGGACATTCCTCAAATGTCGCATATCCCTCTTATTCATGGTGCGGACGGTGCAAAACTCTCCAAGCGTCATGGCGCCTTGGGTGTGGATGCCTACCGTGCGATGGGCTATTTGCCTGCAGCCCTGCGTAACTATCTCGTACGCCTCGGCTGGAGCCATGGCGACGACGAAATCATGTCGACCGAACAGATGATCGAATGGTTCGACGTGAAGGATATCAACAAGGGTGCGGCTCGCTTCGATTTTCAGAAGCTTGAGGCAATCAATGGCCTCTATATGCGCGCCAGCGACAACAAGGCGCTTTATGATGCGCTAATCGCTGTTCTGCCGGAAATCGAAGGTGGTAAAGAAATTGCCGACGCGTTGGATGAAAAGCGAAGAGCACAATTGCTCGCCGCTATGCCGGGCCTAAAGGATCGTGCCAAAACCTTGGTGGAACTGGCCGACGGGTCGAAGTTCATCTTCGCTGCCCGTCCTCTTGATCTGGATGAAAAGGCAGCCTCGCTTCTGAATGAAGAAGGCCGCGCAGTCCTTAAATCCGTGCTCCCGGATATAGAAGCAGCAGGCGAATGGACCGTTGAAGCTCTTGATGCAGTCATACGAACTCACGCAGAGAAAACCGGGCTGAAACTGGGCAAGATTGCACAGCCTCTACGCGCAGCATTGACCGGTCGCGCCACCTCTCCAGGTGTGTTCGACGTGCTTTTCGTCCTTGGACGTGAAGAGTCTCTAGGACGTATTCGCGATCAAATCGGTTAAGGTGGAAACATTCACGCTGACGTGACAAAACCGGCGTAAATAGTTCAAATTACGCATTGCATCACGAACCGTTTGGGATAGTTTGACGGGCAAAATCGTTAGGATAATGCGCGAAACGCTGATGGTCCCCGCAGGCCGGGACCATACAAGAGATAAAAGACAAATTATAACGACGATTACAATTCTGCCGTCGTGCGGGCGGCAAAGTGGACATGAAAGGAAACACGATGTCAGATAGGACAGCCAGCTTTACACTAGAAGGCAAAACATTCGACCTGCCTGTGCGACAAGGCACTGTCGGGCCAGACGTCGTTGATATCGGTCCACTCTACAAGAATTCCCAGATGTTCACCTACGATCCGGGCTTCACGTCCACGGCATCGTGCGAATCCAAGATCACTTACATCGATGGTGATGAAGGTACCCTGCTCTATCGCGGTTATCCGATCGATCAGCTCGCCGAGCATGGTGATTTTCTCGAAACCTGCTACCTGCTTCTCTACGGCGAGCTGCCGACCACAACCCAGAAATCTGACTTCGACTATCGTGTTACGCGCCACACGATGATTCACGAACAGATGACGAAATTCTTTACCGGTTTCCGTCGTGACGCCCATCCCATGGCTGTGATGGTCGGTTGCGTTGGTGCAATGTCGGCTTTCTATCATGACTCGACCGACATTACCGATCCACATCAGCGTATGGTCGCTTCCATTCGCCTGATCGCCAAGGTTCCGACACTCGCCGCTATGGCCTACAAGTACCATATCGGTCAGCCGTTCATGTACCCCAAGAACGACCTAGATTTCGCATCGAATTTCCTGCACATGTGCTTTGGCGTTCCATGTGAAGATTACAAGGTCAATCCGGTTCTGGCTCGCGCGATGGACCGTATTTTCATCCTCCATGCGGATCATGAGCAGAACGCCTCGACCTCGACCGTACGTCTTGCCGGTTCGTCAGGCGCTAATCCCTTTGCATGTATTGCTGCAGGCGTTGCCTGCCTCTGGGGTCCGGCCCATGGCGGTGCAAACGAAGCTGCGCTCAACATGCTGGCGGAAATCGGTTCCGTTGACCGCATTCCAGAATTCATTGCCCGTGCCAAGGACAAGAACGATCCGTTCCGCCTGATGGGCTTCGGCCACCGCGTCTACAAGAACTACGATCCGCGCGCCAAGATCATGCAGAAGACCTGCCATGAGGTTCTGGGCGAACTCGGAATCAAGGACGATCCATTGCTCGACGTCGCAATGGAACTCGAAAAGATCGCCCTGACGGACGAATACTTCATCGAGAAGAAGCTCTACCCGAACATCGACTTCTATTCCGGCATCACCCTGAAGGCTCTCGGTTTCCCGACCGAAATGTTCACCGTTCTGTTTGCGCTCGCCCGTACCGTCGGCTGGGTCGCTCAGTGGAAGGAAATGATCGAGGATCCGCAGCAGAAAATCGGCCGTCCGCGCCAGCTTTATACCGGCGCTGCCGAACGCGATTACGTGCCGCTCGCAAAGCGTAAATAAGCACCAGAGCTACAAGAAAACCCCGGTTGCCAAAAGCAACCGGGTTTTTTCATGTCTTTATCGCATCGACAAATCAGCGCGTGGAAACGCCTGCCAGTTCCAGAATGACCCGCGCTCCAATCTCGCCGGACGGCTGCTCCGTCGCCATGATCGAAGCCACCCTGTCAAACCCATCCAGTTGCGCCTGGCGCGCCGATCCGGGCCGCATCAGCCGCTCGAGATTGCGGGCAAGCATTCCCGGACGAACAAACTCATTGAAATATTCAGGCACGACTGGTTCATCGGCGATGATATTGGGCAGGGCCGCACTCCAGATCGTAATCTTCGGCATCAGAAACTTGCGCGCAAACCAATCCGCCTTATAGGAAAGCACACTTGGAATGCGCGACAGTGCCAGTTCCAGCGAAACCGTGCCGGAAGCAGCAAGCGCAGCATCTGCTCTGGAAAAGGCTTTCCATTTTTCTTCATCGCCCGGCACAATGAGCGGTTTGACGGCCCAGTTCTTGGAAAGATCCCGCACCATTTCCTCAATGCGGGGCAATGTGGGCAGAATGACATCGAGCTTTTCAACCCGAGCGGCAAGTTCGCCGACCGCCTGTCCGAATGGCTCCATGAGCATCTGGATTTCCGTGCGACGAGAACCCGGCAAAACAAGCAATGTCTTCCGGGATTCGTCCGTTCGCTGCGCCTCAAGGGCTTTTTGCTCGGCGCGTGCCTGCACTATCGGCTCATAGCTCGATAGACGGTGTCCCACATAGGTGGCATCCGGCCCGCTCAACCGCTGCATGACCTCGACTTCAAACGGAAGGATCGTCAGCACGTGATCAAAATAGGCCTTCATCGCCCGTGCGCGTTGCGGTCGCCACGCCCACACACTCGGCGCGATATATTTCACGATCGGAATTGACGGATTTGCAGCCCTGATTTTTCTGGCAACACGATGTGTAAATTCGGGACTATCGATCAGCAGGACGCAATCCGGCTTCTCCGCAACAATGCGCTGCGCTGTCTGCCTGATACGCAGCATCAGGCCCGGCAAATTCTTGAGAATTGCTCCCAATCCCATAAGGGCAATCTCGTGTGGGTCAAAGAAAGATTTCAGCCCCCGGGCTGCAAGGTGATCGCCACCGACCCCCACAATATCGACCAGACGGTCCGTCTGGTCTCGCAGCGCATCAATCAGATCAGCGCCAAGAAGATCACCGGATTCTTCACCGGCCACGATTGCTATTTTCAACGGCCGGCTGGTAGTGCTCACTTCCTACTGTCCTTTCTCTCGCGACTGACCGTCTCTATAAAGAGGCCTTTATCGTTTGCCGCAGCGATGGTTTCTCCAAAGCCTAGAATGAATGTCCTGCCCGCCTCAACCGCTATTCCTAACAATCCAGCCTGCGCTGCATTATCTACCGTCGAGATACCAATAGTCGGAAGGTCTGCCCTCTCATCCTGTTGCGGCTTCGCCATCTTGACCAGCACGCCGCCGCGGCGCGGTATGCGGCCAGCAGCCCGCAACTCGCGCACACGCTCAATCATTTGGTCTGTTCCTTCAGCTCCTTCAAGCGCCACGACACGCCCACCAACTGCAATTGCGCCCTGCCCGACATCGAGATCGCCCAATCGAAGCGCAGACTCCATCGCGAGTTCAAGATTACGACGCTCTCGGGCGTCTGGCACCTTTCGAGTCAAAACTTGAGCCGGTGATGGCGAAAGCAAATCAGGGACGACCTCATGAGATCCGACAACTTTGAAACCAAAGGATTCCAGCAGCCCAATGAACGCACGCAACAAAGCATCATCGCCTTGCCCCAGTGCACGCAAAACGTATGGCACCGCACGTAAAGTAGGCCAGTCAAACTTCAGGTCGCTGACATGGGGTCTGTTAGTCACTCCACCAGCAAGGACAACCCGATCCACACCGGCAGCCTTCATCGACCGCACGAGCTTTGCAAACTCTACGATCGAAATTTCCTGATGTTCGTATTTGTAAAGTAGCGGGTCAGCTTCTCCTCGCAATGGTACGAGGAAAGGCGACTTCCCTGCAACTGCGAGGGCTTCGGCCACATTGATCGGCAGCAGGCCGTTGCCGGCGATAATCGCAACACGCCCCGCATTACCTGCGAGACGCGTCATTTGCTCAATCTTCGCCGCTGTCATGCCCGGCCCCACCATGGACCGCATCGAGCGGAGGTGTACAATAGGCACGCTTGGTATCGACATTGATGAAATCGATCATGTCAATGACAGCCGGAGAGTCCGGTATGGCAATCAGAACGTCCCTGGCACGGTCCCGAATTGGTTTTGTGCGATCGAACAGCATCCGAACAGCGTGACGGAGATTATGAATCTCTTTACGTTCCATACCCGAGCGCTTCATGCCGATGATGTTCAATCCACCAAGATGGGCATGCACACCAATCGCCATACCATAAGGGATAAGATCGCTTACAACAGCAGCCATACCGCCAACGAAAGCGTGGTGCCCAATGCGCACAAACTGATGTATAGCCGCACCGCCTCCCAGAATAGCGTGGTGTCCAATTGTTGTGTGACCGCCAATCATCACGTTGTTGGAGAATGTAACGTAATCGCCAATATCGCAGTCATGGGCTACATGCGCATAGGCCAGGAACGAGCAGTTATCGCCTACCGAAGTATAACCCCGCGCACTGTCCGACCCCTTGTGCATGGTTACGCCTTCGCGGATAAGGCAGTTCGCGCCGATATTCAGCTTGGTAGGGCCCCCCTTATGCTTGTTGTTCTGCGGATCACATCCCAGAACGGCATGTGGATAAACCTTTCCCCCTGCGCCGAGCGCCGTCGCACCGGTTACCACGACGTGGCTCATTAATTCCGAATTGTCGCCGATGACGGCGCCAGCCTGAATGTGACAGAAGGGGCCGACAGACACACCCTGCCCCAGTTCCACACCCTGCTCTACCAGAGCGGTGGGGTGAATGAATGTTTCTTTCATTGAGATGCTCACTGGCTTTCTTCAGCTGTGCTGATCATGGCAGCGACTTCAGCTTCCGCAACCTTTACACCATCAACTTCTGCAACGCATTCATATTTCGAGATATTTGCACGCTGCTTGATCTTCTTTACGTGAAGTAGAAGTCGATCACCCGGTATAACCGGACGACGGAATTTCGCATTGTCTATGGTCATGAAATATACCACGCCAGGACGTCCGGTTTTGCGCTGAAGCAGCGATATAGCACCAGCTGTCTGTGCCATGGCTTCGACGATCAACACGCCTGGCATGATCGGCTTTTCAGGGAAGTGGCCCGTGAAATGCGGCTCGTTGATTGTCACATTCTTGATGCCCGTCGCAGAGACATCACCGTCGATGTCGACAATCCGGTCGATCAGCAAAAACGGATAGCGATGCGGCAACACTGCCAGAAGATCCTGGATATCTGCTGCTTCCAGCTTTGTCTGATTTGCATCACTCATCAGAGGATTGTTCCTTTCTCGATTGCCCGATGCTGCGTATGTTCGCAATATCGCGAAACCACTGCTTGATAGGCCGCGCAGGAATACCACCCCAGCGTTCCCCATCGGGTATGTCATTCATAACACCGCTCGCTGCGGCAACCTGCACACGCGAACCGATAATCAAATGATCGGCAAGTCCCACGCGCCCGCCCAGCATTGTCTGATCGCCAATGACACAACTGCCGGAAATACCGCAATGTGCGGCCACGATACAAAAACGACCAATCCGCACGTTATGCGCAATCTGAACCAGATTATCGATCTTTGTGCCTTCGCCGATAACCGTGTCATTCAACGAACCGCGATCAATCGTGGTATTGGCGCCAATTTCGACATTGTCTTGAATGATGACGCGGCCAAGCTGGGGAACCTTCTCCAAACCGGCAGGACCCGGAACATAACCGAAACCATCCTGTCCAATCCGGACACCCGGATGGAGAGAAACTTGATTA
This sequence comes from Brucella oryzae, assembly GCF_041929965.1. Taxonomy (NCBI): domain Bacteria; kingdom Pseudomonadati; phylum Pseudomonadota; class Alphaproteobacteria; order Hyphomicrobiales; family Brucellaceae; genus Brucella; species Brucella oryzae. The sequence continues at coordinate 168,755 of NZ_JBHEEO010000008.1, forward strand.
CCAATGAAAGCGCATTGGACGGTGACGCCTGGGCCAATATAACTATTGCGCCCGATCTGGCTGCCTTCGCCAATAACCGCCGTTGAGGCGATCAGCGTCCCGCTGCCAACAGTTACTCCCTTGCCAAGGACTGCGCCCGCCTCGACGGTTGCGCCATCTTCAATATACGCAGTCGAATGAATAATCGCCGCTGGAGAAACGCCTGTTTCTCCAAACCAACTGACAGGTCTGACGGATGCTGGAAACAGCATTCGGCCAACAGATGCGAAATCCCGTTGCGGATTACGCGTAACCAGTGCCGCTATATGCGACGGCACACTGTTTACAAGAGCTTCCGTGCAGAGAACGCCCGCAGCATTAATAGAAGAAAGACCGTCGGCATTCTTCTTACCCTCAACGAATGCAAGCGAATCGTCTGTCGCATCCTTTAACGATGAAAGACGCGCGACGGAACGCGGCGCAAGCTTCGGATCGCGAAGGCTTGCACCGGTAAAATCTGCTATATCGCCAATCGTGAGTTCACGCGAAGGCGCGAAAAAAACAGGATCTGCCATCAAAACACTTTCTTTCCCGGGGTTGTTATACCCCGGGAAAAGGCAAATCTATTAGAACTTGGTCGAAACACCGAAGTTGAAGTTCTGCACCTTGTCGGTATCAGCCTTCGCAATCGGGAACGCATAATCGAAGCGCAGAGGACCGAACGGCGAGGCCCACATCAAGCTTACACCTGCCGAAGCGCGAAGTTTCTTGTCGTCGCCAAGAGCGCCTGGGGTATTATTGCCGTAAAGTGTTGCTGCATCCGCAAACAGAGCACCACGAATACCGAGGCTTTCCGGAACGAGCGGCATCGGGAACTGAACTTCAGCCGTACCGTTGAAATAGGTCGTGCCACCCAGCCAGTAGCGTCTACCGCTGTCAGAATCCTGATAAGGGCCGATGCCGTTAAACTTGAAGCCGCGAATAATGTCCGAATTGTTCTTGAACAAATCGAAGATGCGAACGCCGTCATCTCCAAACTCGTGGATATACCCACCACCCACGCCCAGCATACCGACAATATCGGCTTCCTGCGAAAGCGTCTTGTAGTAGTTAGCCTTGGCGGTCGTCTTGATATACTTCGCATCGCCACCGAGACCAGCAAACTCCTGAGTGAACTTGCCATAAAGACCATCATGCGGGTTCTTCATGTCGTCGATGGAGTTATAGGTCAGCGAATAGCTGATCGAAGAACGAAGCCACGGACTATGTTCAGCTGCCTCAAGCAAAGCAGGGGCATAAAAATCATCTCGGTTCGAACGGAACAGGTCATACTTTTCCTGAACCAGATTATACGCGATACCTGCCGAGAAATTGTCCGTGATCGGCAGACCGAAACGGATGGTGCCGCCGGTCTGTTCGACGTCGTAATCGTCATTCACGCGGTACGTGCGACGGAATACATCGAAACCAGCCGAAAGACGGTACCCGAGGAAATATGGTTCGGTGAACGACAGGCCGTAATTGCGCATATCGTCCTGACCGGCACCCGCGCTGATACGGATGTACTGGCCGCGCCCAAGGAAGTTACGCTCGGTGATAGCAGCTTCAACCTGCGCACCCGGCGATTCACCACCGGTCGTATAGCCGCCACCGATCGAGAATTCACCTGTCGACTTTTCGACAACGTCGACGACCAGAATAACCTGATCCGGCTCGGAGCCAGGCGCGGTCGAAATATTGACCGTCTGGAAGAAATCAAGCGCTTCGAGACGACGCTTCGCACGCTGCACCATGACCTGATTGAAGGCATCGCCTTCATTCATGTCGAACTCGCGACGAATCACGAAGTCACGGGTCTTATCGTTGCCGCGGATTTCAATGCGCTGGATGTAAGCGCGTGGACCCTCGTCGACACTATAAACGACTGAGATCGTATGGTTTTCGAAGTCACGATCACCGCGCGGCTCAACCTTTGCGAAAGCATAGCCGCTACCAGCAACATTTTCGGTAACCGCAAGAACTGAATCTTCGATTTCCTTGGCGCTGTAAGGCTTACCCGAACGGGTCTTGACCAGATGATCCAGAGCCTGCCCGTCAACACCATCAACGTTGCTCTCAACGCTTACATTGCCGAACGTATAACGCTGACCTTCATCGACTGTGATGGTGATCGTGTACTCGTTCGTTGAAGGATCGAGAACTGCATTCGATGAAATGACGCGGAAATCCGCATAGCCGCGATTATAATAGAAACGACGGAGCGTTTCCTCGTCAGCCTGCAGACGACCTTCATCATAAACGTCATTACGTGTCAGCCACGAAAGTGGATTCGAACGCTTGGTCGAGATCACATCGCGCAGACGGCGGGCGCTGAACGCCTGATTACCGACGAAATCGACATTCGCGATCTTCGTGCGCGAACCTTCGTTGATTTCATAGACGACGTTTACACGCCCCTGACCAAGATCAACGGTACGTGCATTAACGGTCGCATCGCTGCGCCCGATATGTGCGTAGGCACCCTTGATAGCCTCAACGTCTGCTTCCATCGTCGCAGCATCGTAAGGCGAACGCGGCTTGAGCTGAACAGCGCGGTTCAGATCAGGGTCCTTGATCTTCTTGTTGCCCTGAAAAAGGACATTGTTGACCACCGAACGCTCGGAAACATTCACAACAAGCGTGCTGCCGGACTGATTGATGCGAACATCCGAGAACAACCCCATCGCGAACAAACGCTTCACCGCAGCATCTATATCAGCGCTGGTAAAGGCCTTGCCCGGACGAATATCAATGTTGTCACGGATGGACTGTGCGTCGACGCGAGTGTTACCACGCACTTCGATACGGCTAACGACAGCCGCTTCAGCTACATTGACCGAAGCCAGTGAGAGTGCAGCAGTACCCGAAGCCACAAGAGCCACTGACATGGCGAGCGCAGAAGCGGCGCCAAAGAATTTAGAACTTGCCGTCATAGGCTTTCCGAACCTTCGTTTCTTTCTGTCCCCGGGGCGATTAACCCAGAAAAGCACGTACAGATACAACCGTCATACCCGGTTTTTCCATACAAGCAAGCGTCACGGTTAAATTCTGTTTACTTAAGCAACCAGCGTGGCATCCGCGCCACGCGATTTAAGCGTTATGGTAAACAAATCGCTTAGCTTTTCCGGCAGTCACTCCCAATTTTCACTTCTGTTTAACACCTTACCCGATCCTCATCAGAGAAGATGCGTATCATAGCAGTTAGCTGACTGGAACCCTCCAGCCTGCACCGATCCCCAAGATCACCACCTGAGCCAGCCGGAGAGTCATCTAGCAGGCAAACAGGTCGTTGAAAAGTACGAACCCCATGAATCCCATAACAAGAAGGAATCCTGCACGGTAGAAAATTTCCTGCGCTGCCGTTGACACCGGACTGCCCTTTATGGCTTCAATCGCATAAAATACCAAGTGGCCGCCATCCAGCGGCGGCAGCGGAAACAGGTTCAGCAGCCCTATACCAACGGACAACATCGCCATCAGTTGAACGAGCCACTCAAACCCCTGACTCGCCGCCTTCCCGGCCATATTGGCAATCTTGACCGGACCGCCAAGCTGACACTTGTCCTCACGCCCAACCGCGAAACGCTGGAAGAACTCTCCCGTGCGGCCGATAATATAGCCTGTCTCCATGACGGCTTGTCCCACTGATTCGAGAGGACCATACTCAATTCGGCGGAAATTACCGACTGCTTCGGTAGTCTCCACGCCGATGGCACCAAGCTTGATCTTGTTTCCAAGCGGGTCCGTCCGCTCGACAATTGCCGGAACGGCCTGAATATCCACCATCTTGCCATCGCGCTCAACAGTGAAATTCAGCTTGTCTCCCGCGCGACCGGACACGATGCGCTGCACATCTGAAAAAGTCGTGATCTTTTCACCATCAACACTGATAAAGCGATCACCAGCTTCAAACCCCGCCTCAGCTGCGGGACTATCCGGCTGGACGCCAGCGATCAGCGGATCGGAAATCTGACGCCCATAAAGCGCGAAGAAGACGCTGAAGATCACGATCGTCAGGATGATATTGAAAGCAGGGCCAGCAAAAACGGTCGCCGCACGCTTCCACACCGGTTGCGTATGAAATGCCCTGCGCTGCTCGTCTTCATTCAAGCTTGTATTGTCAACGCCGACAGGAGAACTCGTGGCACTCTCATCACCGATGAACTTGACATAGCCGCCAAGTGGAATAGCGGAAATCTTCCACCGTGTCCCGCGACGATCCGTAAAGCCGATCAGTTCGGGTCCAAAGCCGATAGAAAATGCCTGTGAGCCAATACCGCACCAACGCGCGACCAGATAGTGGCCCATTTCATGGACAAAGACCACAACGGTCAAAACGAAGAGAAATGGTATGATGGTCCCGACAAGCAGGCTTTCGCCACCCAGAAAAAAGGCCAACGCCTCCTGCAAAGCACTACTCCTTACAAAACACTATCGAGCCAACGAAGAGCAGAATGGACTTGAGCAATCCGTAAACTCATTCGTTGCGCCCTTAGAAACTAAAGAAAATCGCGGACGGTACGTCTGGCTCAGCGAAAATTGCACCAAACAAGTACAAAAGTGCGGCAGCGGCTACAAGCCCGTCGACACGATCTAAAACACCACCGTGCCCAGGCAGCAGGCGTCCCGAGTCCTTTGCGCCGAACTGGCGCTTCACCCATGATTCTGCAAGATCACCTATCTGCGAGACGATAGACAGCAGCAAAGCGAGAAGCGGTACGCCCCAACTGCCGGGAGCAGCCACCAGAGATGCGACCAGAATTCCTCCGGCGACGGCAGCAGCGGCGCCACCAATGGCGCCGGACCAAGTCTTGTTCGGTGAAAAGCGAGGAGCCAGTTTCGGCCCGCCAAGCGCCCGGCCATTGAAATAGGCCGCAATATCCGTGGACCAGACAACGGCGAAAAGGAAAACAATGGCAGTAAAGCCGAATGGTTCGTCGCCTCTTAGAAGCGAGAGGGACACAGCAGAGAAACCGGCATAAAAAAGCCCGGCTGCTGGCCAGCCGCGACCTGTCCGCCATTGCGTGACCAAAAGAACAAGAGTGCCTACAAGCAGAACACCAATCGTCAGCAATGCACTCCGGTCCATCACAAGCAGAATGCTGGTAAGTAGCAGCCATCCCCAGCCAAACACGCGCGAAAACGACGTCTGTTTCGATGTGGTCAAGCTTGTCCACTCATGAAACATCGCCAATCCGATCGCAATCGAAAACAGCGTAAAACCCAAACCGCCGACCCATGTCAGCCACAACGCGGCTGCACCGAGGACAATGGCAGTAATTATACGGGTTTGCAGATTGGACATTGAGACCTTTCGACGGACTGGCTTACGCCATACTAGAGCATGTTCAGTGATTCTGATCTTCCTGAACCACTTTAGATTGCCGCCCCCTTGGTCGAAGGGCATACGACTTCTTCTTCAGTCTCGTTCAGCCCGGCGCGTACTTCAACGCCGCCAAATCGACGCTCGCGCTGGCGAAAAGCCTCATAAGCCGCATCAAGATCGGAAGACCGAAAATCCGGCCAATGAATCGGCAGGAATAAAAACTCGGAATACGCTGCTTGCCAAAGCAAAAAGTTCGACAAACGCATCTCCCCACTGGTACGAATGATGAGGTCCGGATCGGGTATCCCGGCAGTATCGAGATTTGCGGAAATCAATTCACTGGAAATAGAGGCCGGATCAAGTCGCCCGGCAGCGACATCGCGCGCCAAACTTCGCACGGCGCGGACGATCTCATCGCGGGAACCGTAATTGAAAGCTATGATCAGGTTGAGGCCGCTATTGCGATGCGTAAGCGTCTCCGCTTCGGTCAGCAGCGCGCGGATATCGGCCGCTAGTTCCTCGCGCTCGCCAATAATGCTGACCCGCACATTATGGCGATGCAGTTCTGCAAGATCGCGACGGATGAAAATCTTCAGCAAACCCAGAAGGTCATTCACCTCCCCGGTCGGACGAGACCAGTTTTCTGAAGAGAATGCAAACAATGTAAGGTAGTCGAGACCACGATCCCCGGCTGCCCGTACGGTCTCACGAAGAGCTTCCACGCCCGCCCGGTGTCCGGCGCTGCGCGGCAAACTGCGCGCCTTAGCCCAACGGCCATTGCCATCCATAATAATGGCGATGTGGCACGGATCGGACATGACGAAGCTCTCCCTCAATGAAAACCATGCAAGTCCTAGACCTGCATGATCTCCCCTTCCTTCACTGCAACAACCTTATCCATTTCTGCAATGGTTTCGTCGGTCAGCTTCTGCACTTTTTCAGATAGAACCCGGCTGTCATCCTGACTGATGAGGCTGTCCTTCTCCAGCTTTTTCAGTGTGTCCATGCCGTCACGACGAACATGACGGGCAGCGATACGACCCTGCTCGGCATACTGATGTGCAATCTTAACCAATTCCTTGCGGCGTTGCTCGTTCAATTCCGGCAGCGGAATGCGAAGCGTCATGCCGTCGGTAATAGGATTGAGACCGAGACCAGAATCGCGAATTGCGCGTTCCACAGCGCCCACCATGCTCTTGTCCCAAACCGAAACCGAAAGCATGCGCGATTCGGGAACGGTGATATTGGCGACCTGATTGATCGGCATCGTCGAGCCATAGGCTTCAATCACGATCGGCTCCAGCAAGCTTGCCGAAGCGCGGCCCGTACGCAGACCGTTAAGGTCATGCTTCAAAGAGTTGATAGCGCCTTCCATGCGGCGTTTCAGGTCGTTGATGTCAAAAGCATCACTCATGCATTTTCTCCTTCGATACGCAGCAAGGGTCGATCAATTATCGGAAACAATCGTGCAGCGCCCCTTACCTTGCAGAATTTCGGCCAAGCCGCCGTTTTCATGGATGGAATAGACTATTATCGGAATGTTGTTCTCACGCGCAAGGGCAACAGCAGCTGTATCCATGACTGCAAGCCCACGATCGAGAACTTCTTTGTGCGTCAAACGGTCAAACCGCGTTGCGTTCGGATCCTTCTTGGGGTCCGCAGAGTAGATTCCATCAACCTGCGTGCCCTTCAAAAGCGCATCGGCTTCAATTTCCGCAGCGCGAAGAGCTGCGGCCGAGTCCGTCGTGAAGAAAGGATTTCCGGTGCCGCCAGCAAAGATCACAACCTTGCCCTCATCCATATAGGCCGTAGCCTGTCTCTGCGAAAAGCTCTCACAGATTTCGGGCATGGCGATGGCCGAAAGCACGACTGAATCGACACCGATCTTGTGCAGGGAGGTGCGCAGCGCCAGCGAATTGATGACCGTGGCCAGCATGCCCATGTGGTCGCCCGTCACACGGTCGCCGCCTTTGGAAGCCACAGCGACGCCACGGAAAATGTTGCCGCCACCGATCACGACGCCAACTTCAACGCCGAGCGACCGTGCCTGCTTGATATCGTTTGCAATGCGGTCCGCAACGGAAACATCGATCCCAAAGCCCTGACTGCCCATCAATGCCTCGCCGGAGGCTTTCAAAAGGACGCGTTTGTAGGCGGGCTTACCGGACATTGGATGCTCTCCGCAGATTGTGATCAAGTGGTTGTGTTGGGGTTCCGATACACGAAGGGCACCGCGTTGTCACGCGATGCCCTTCATAATCAAAAGCCTTTTCTGGCAATCAGCGCATTCCCAAAAACAGAAACAGATCTCTAGGACAAGATGCGCTGAAGATCAGAGCCGTTTTAGCTCTTGACAGCAGCGGCTACTTCAGCAGCAAAATCGGTTTCTTCCTTCTCGATGCCTTCGCCGAGGGCGATACGGACAAAGCCGGTGATCTTGGCCGGCGCACCGATGGTCTTTTCAGCTTCCTTGAGGGCAGCTGCGACCGTCAGGTCAGGATTGATGACGAAAGCCTGCGAAAGAAGAACAACTTCCTCGTAGAACTTGCGCATACGACCTTCGATCATCTTCTCGATGATGTTGTCTGGCTTGCCGGATTCACGAGCCTGCTCGATGAAGATCGCCTTTTCGCGCTCGGCAGCAGCTGGGTCAACGTCTTCAGCGGTCAGAGCCAGCGGGTTGATGGCGGCAACGTGCATGGCAACCTGACGACCGAAAGCGTTTGCAGCTTCTGCGTCACCGGCGGTTTCGATTGCAACGAGAACACCGAGCTTGCCGAGGCCATCAGCGACACCGTTGTGGATGTAGGTCGCGACAACGCCCTGCGGGACGGTCAGCGCAGCCGAACGGCGGAAACCAATGTTTTCACCGATGGTGGCAACGGCGTCCTTTGCCGTTTCGGTAACGGTCTTGCCGTCAACATTGGCGCTGGCAACAGCTTCGGTCGAACCATCGGTCGACAGAGCGGCCTGGGCGATCTTGCGGACGAGATCCTGGAAAGCCTCATTGCGGGCAACGAAGTCGGTTTCGGAGTTGACTTCAACAACAACAGCCTTGTTGCTGGAAGATGCAACACCAACCAGACCTTCGGCAGCCGTACGGCCAGCCTTCTTGTCGGCCTTTGCAATACCCTTGGCGCGCAGCCAGTCAACGGCAGCTTCGATATCGCCATTGGTTTCAGCAAGTGCAGCCTTGCAGTCCATCATGCCGGCGCCGGTGAGGTCGCGGAGTTCTTTAACGAGAGATGCGGAAATGCTCATGTTGTCGCCTTTCATGAAAGCGAAGGCACACCGGATGGGTGTGCCAACTTTTAACCGGCGCTTGGTTTCTGGATCGCGATTAGCCTTAGTATTGCACTTCAGGAATCACTACCCCGCACCGGGATGAAACGAGATTATCCACCCGCCCTATCGCTGATATGACGGATGGATGAAATCATACGCTGATTAAGCGCCTTCAGCCGGAGCTTCGAGGGCTGGCTCAACCGGAGCTTCAGCCTGTGCACCGATGTCGATGCCCATTGCGCCCTGCTGACGAGCAATGCCGTCGAGTGCTGCGCGAGCAATCAGATCGCAATAAAGAGCGATAGCACGTGCGGCGTCGTCGTTGCCCGGAATCGGATAGTCGATCTGGTCTGGATCACAATTCGAATCGATCACTGCCACAACCGGAATACCAAGGCGCTTGGCTTCCTGAATAGCAATCGCTTCCTTGTTGGTATCGATGATGAACATCAGGTCTGGAACTGAACCCATATCCTTGATGCCGCCGAGAGCACGATCAAGTTTTTCACGCTCACGCTCAAGATTGAGACGTTCCTTCTTGGTGAAGCCCTGGGCTTCGCCAGCTAGCACTTCATCAAGCTTGCGCAGACGCTGGATCGAGTTGGAGATCGTCTTCCAGTTGGTCATCATGCCGCCAAGCCAGCGCGCATTGACGTAGTACTGTGCCGAACGGTTGGCGGCATCGGCAATGATGTCCGAAGCCTGACGCTTCGTGCCGACGAACAGAACGCGACCGCCGCGAGCAACGGTGTCCGAAACGACCTTCAGCGCATTGTGCAGCAGAGGAACGGTCTGGGACAGATCGAGAATGTGGATGTTGTTACGGTCACCATAGATGTATGGTGCCATTTTCGGGTTCCAGCGGTGGGTCTGGTGGCCGAAGTGAACACCAGCTTCCAGAAGCTGGCGCATGCTGAAATCAGGCAATGCCATCTTTATTTTCCTTTTCCGGTTTAACCTCCACGGGCTGAGGCGATTTCTCGCCACCGGAGGTTTTTGCCGGATTTCTCCCGACAAAAGCCCAATCCCGTGTGTGGAATAGGCGCGCTGTTAACTGATCACGCCGCAAAATGCAAGTCGTCTACACAATATAGCGTCGTACAGGCGAACAAACACGCCAAACAGTATACTTATTTGCAAGTCGCAGCCTGCTTTGCCGCATCGTAGACATCAAGCTTCACAAGCTTTCCACGCATAGAGAAATCTCCATAGTCCATGGTGAGGTCACGAGTAATACCATTGCGGTAGAGCTTAAAATTGATACGGTAGATCGGCAGGCCATCCTGCTTTTCCTTGTCATCAAAATAGGCAATCGTTACCGGCCAGACCTGATCCTTGGAAAACTTGCCCATGATCTTGGTCTCATCGTCCGGTAAAGCTTGCTCCTTGCCGACGACGACAGTAGTGGCAACCACCCGATCAGCATCTTCGGAAGCATCGAAAAGCGATGTCTGGTAAAATTTCTGCCCGGCTTCCGCTTTGCCGATCAGTTCTTCCATGTGCCCGGTCGGGAACTGCGTTCCCTTGAGATCCAGCTTGTTTTCCTTCGGCTTGCTCAGTTCAACGATTGTCTTCCCGCCCTCAAGCTTCGCATCGCCGCGCACTTCCTTGACCAGTTCCTTGTCCACGAAGGTCTTGTTGACGAAGCGGAAGTTCTTTCCGTCCGCGCCCTCGAATGTCGTCGTCTGCTGGTCGGTCACGCGCTGCGGCTGTTCCTCCATATCAATGCGGGTCACGAAACGGAAATTGGTGGTGTAGCCCTCGCACGCAGATCCATTGAATTCATAGACCATACGACCGGTCAGACCGCTGATGCCCGATTTTTCATCGGCGCGATCCAGGGTCAGATCATAGACCGCCCGGTGTGGAACCAACGTTACCGTTGAGGCCGCATTGGCAATGCTGGCAAATCCGGCCCACATGCAAGCAGCCGTTCCGCTCGCCACAACCGCACTCTTGAAAAAACGCATGCATGAATCTCCCGATGAGTTGACGCGCATGATAAAAAAACTCGTGGCGGAAGCGAGGCAAAAAACGCACCCTTCCCAAAAGCTTCACCGATTCTGCCTATAGGTAGGTCACGAAGCACCTTTGCAAGCAAGGATTAATGCAATGACCGACACAATCGACAGTCGCCTTAAAAATCTGGGCATATCCATTCCAGAAGCTGCGGCACCTGCTGCCAACTACGTTCCTTTTACCCAGAGCGGTTCCCTGCTTCTCACATCCGGCCAGCTTCCGCTGGACGGCGGCAAGCTTGTGCATACGGGCCGGATCGGCGATGAGCTGACGGTTGCGCATGGACAAGCTGCGGCGCGCGCCTGCGCCATCAACATCCTTGCTCAGGCAAAGGCCGCTCTCGGCAGCCTCGACCGCATCAAGCGCATTGTGAAGATCACCGTCTTTGTAGCCTCCACGCCTGATTTCGTCGAACAGCATCTCGTCGCCAATGGCGCCTCCGATCTCCTCGTGGCGGTTCTCGGCGATGCCGGCAAACACGCCCGCTCGGCTGTTGGCGTTGCGAGCCTGCCCCTCAACGCACCTGTCGAAATAGAAGCGATCATCGAGGTTGCCTGAAATGACTTCCATCGACTGGATCAAGAAACGTCCCGTTGCCCATCGCGGATTGCATGATCTCAACAAGGAGCGCTGGGAAAACACGCTTTCCGCGTTTGAGGCTGCAGCCAAAGCGGGTTTCGCGATCGAATGCGATGTTCATCTCACCCGTGACGGTGGCGTTGTCGTGTTTCACGACGATGATCTGAAACGTCTTGCCGATCACGAAGGCAACATCAGCGATTTGACGCTTGCCGAAGCCACCGCACTGAAGATCGGAGGCACTGCCGATCATGTGCCGACGCTTCGCCAGATGCTTGATCTGGTCGATGGTCGTGTTCCCCTCGTCATAGAGCTGAAGGGCATCGAGGGCAAAGATGACGGTCTGGTTGCCGCTGTAGCCAAAGAACTGGCGTCCTATAAGGGTGAGGCCGCGATCATGTCTTTCGATCACCATCTGATCCGCCGGTTTTCGTCCGATGCGCCGGGAATTCCCGGCGGCCTCACCGCCGAAGGCACGCGCACGGAAGACTTTGAGCGACATTTCTCCATGCTAGCGCATGGCATCTCTTTCGTTTCCTATAACGTGCATCACCTGCCCAACCCGTTCGTGACCTTCGTTCGGGAGAAGTTGCAGATGCCGGTAATCAGCTGGACCGTCCGGAATCGCGAAATGCAAAAGCATAGCGATCTCAATGTCGACCAGATCACGTTCGAAGGCTTTGATCCACGCGCCCTCCTAGCTTGACGACAACACGCCGAACGCTGCAAAATATGCGCGATAACGGCAAAGGAATAGCGGTGAACGACGAAGATCCGCAGAATGAGCAAAGTTTTGTTCTTCGTGTCGTTGAGAATATCAGCGAATTCACGGCAGACGAATGGAACAGTCTTGTCGGGGCCTCCCGGCAGGACACGCATTATAATCCCTTCATTACCCGCAACTTCTTGCTTGCTCTGGAAGAATCAGGCTCGGTTTCGCAGAAAGCGGGCTGGCTTCCGCGCCATTTGCGCCTTGAAGATGATCAAGGCCGCCTCGTCGGTGCTGTGCCGAACTATCTCAAGGGACATAGTCAGGGTGAATATGTCTTCGATCATGGATGGGCTGACGCGTTCGAACGCGCCGGAGGTCGATATTATCCGAAATTTCAAGCCGCAGTGCCGTTTACCCCGGCCACCGGCCCACGCCTCCTCAATCACATCGCCTATGAAAACGAAGCGGTCCGTTTGGCGCTGGCTGGCGGATTGCGGGAACTGGCCGATCAAAGCGGCGTTTCATCGGCGCATGTCACATTTGCGCTGCCGGACGAGATTGCCGCGCTGGAGCGCGCAGGATTTCTTCATCGCACAGATCAGCAGTTTCACTTTAAAAACAATGGCTTTAAAAGCTATGATGACTTTTTGAATGAGCTTGTTTCGCGAAAACGCAAGGCATTGAAAAAGGAACGGCGCGAAGCCCTGTCGGATGGCATCGAAATCGATTGGCTAACCGGTAGCGATCTCACAGAAGCCGTCTGGGATGATTTCTTCGCGTTTTATATGGATACCGGCAGCCGCAAATGGGGACGGCCCTATTTGAACAGGCAGTTCTATTCACTGATCGGCGAAAGCATGGCGGAAGACATTCTGCTCGTCATGGCCAAACGTAATGGACATTACATTGCCGGTGCGATCAACTTCATTGGTGGCGATACACTTTTCGGCCGCCATTGGGGCTGTATCGAAGATCGCCCATACCTGCATTTCGAGGTTTGCTATCATCAGGCAATCGATTTTGCGATTGATCGACAGCTCAGCGTCGTGGAAGCCGGAGCACAGGGCGAGCATAAAATCGCCCGTGGCTATGTACCGGTCACGACCCATTCGGCACATTACATCGTCCATGAAGGCTTTCGAAACGCCGTGCGCGACTATCTCGATCATGAACGTCGCGAAGTCGAACAAATTCAAAGCGCCCTGGAAGAACACTCGCCGTTCAGAAGTGCATAAGCCTGTCCGCCTTGCCTAACGCGACTTGATACGGTCTGATCCTGTCAAACATTTCGCATTGGAGAATCGCATGTCCGCCACCTATGACGACAACAATATCTTCGCCAAAATCCTGCGCGGCGAAATCCCTTCCACTCGCGTTTATGAAACGGATGATGTCATTGCCTTCATGGACGTGATGCCGCAAGGTACGGGTCACACACTGGTTGTGCCAAAAGCACCGTCCCGCAATCTGCTTGATGCCAAGCCGGAAACTCTTGCGAACGTTGTTCAGGTCGTGCAGAAAATCGCACAGGCTGTAAAGAAGGCATTCAATGCCGATGGTGTAACCGTCATGCAGTTCAACGAACCGGCCTCGGGCCAGACTGTCTATCACCTGCACTTCCATGTGATCCCGCGCTTTGAAGGCGTGGCGCTCAAGCCCCATACCGGACAGATGGAAGACGCAGCCGTCCTTTCTGCAAACGCTGAAAAAATTCGTGCAGCGCTCTGATATGACTCATACTTTCAAAGTGTAAGCAGGCCGATTACCAGCAGGATTTCTGCAACCAGCACACCGACAAGCAGTCGCTTGCCGGTAATGATAAAGGCGGCAAATCCTGCCACGGCAGAACCCGCGCGGAGCCAAAGGGGCGAGTTAGCCAATTCTCCATTGGGATAGAGAATAAGCTGCGCGATAACACCTGCAACCAGCGCGGTCGCGACGCAGCGCACGAGAACAAGCGCCTCAGAATCCTCCCGTACCCGCCCGCCAACCAGCACGCCCATTACGCGGAACAGATAGGTTGGAAGTGCGCCAGCCAGCAGAATAAACAAAAACGGCCACCACCAGGTCGAAAAACTGTCCCAGTTCATTCGGCTGCTCCTACGGCTATGCGGCGCATCCGATGAAACCCGAAGGCTATCAGCCCACCGAGAACACCCGTAATCAACAGGTCATAGCCCGGTGCCAGATGATGAAATATGGGAAACAGAATGATCCCGGAAATCATTGCGACCTGCCCTGCCCGTTCTCTCGCCGAACGCCAGAGCGACGTCAGAAAATACATCGGCGTCAGCAGGAAAAGTGCAGCGAAAACGATAGGCGGAAAAGACGTCGATAACGAATAGACGATAGCCACGACAATCGCATTGGTTCCGACTAAAACCATCCCGATTCCGGCAAAATAACTGGTTCGCATATCACGCGGGATTTTGTGCAGCTCTTCCATGGCCATGACCCAAGCGGTGACGGCAACGAAATGACAAAGGGTCATCAATGTCAGCTTCCGCGTTTTAGGACCCTGCAACTCGGGAAGCAGCGCGACCACCATCGGCATCAAACGCACGGATGAAAGCCCCACCGCGAGAGCTGTGGCAGGCAAAGCCACACCTGCACTGATCGCTCCGATTAGAACGACCTTTGCCGGAAGCGCCCAGATAGTCAGTGTCATGAAAACGGCTTGAACGACGGTGATTCCGCTTTCAATTGCCAGTCCCGCAAAACCGATGAACGAACTCATCAGCAAAACAGCCGGGATACTGCAAATCCGCGTGCAGCCGCGCAAGAACCATCGCAGATGATGATCTTCTGATTTGTGTTCAGGATGATCGGAATGAATCGGTGACATTGCGTCACGTTAGAGCAAGCTCCGAGCAAGTTGCACCCGGTTTTTACGCTCAGACCGGAAAACCTCAGTTTTCATTCACGCCAGTTTCATACTCAAAAACAGAACGGCCCTCCGAGAGAGCCGTTCAGATTGCTCGTTATTTCTTACGCGGGACTTTCGGCACCGAAGATTTGGTCGCCGCGGCCTTCGAAGAAGATTTCGATGCAGGTTCAGCCTTGCCAGCTAGTACCTTTTCCTTCTCGGCCTTCTTCGGAGCAGCCTTCTTGCGTTGCAGCTGCTTCTTTTCAGCAGGGATATCCTTCTTCGGACTTACCGGCTTATCAGCCACGCTTTCCAGCGACAAATCGGTCTTTCCGTCCGGTTTCGTCACGACATCCACACGGACCGTTCCACCATGCTTGAGTTTTCCGAACAGCACTTCATCAGCTAACGGCTTCTTGATGTGTTCCTGGATAACCCGCGCAAGCGGACGTGCGCCCATGCGTTCATCGTAACCCTTGTCAGCCAGCCAGGCAATTGCGCCTTCGGTCAGTTCGAAAGTCACGCCACGCTCGGCAAGCTGTGCCTCAAGCTGAAGCACGAACTTCTGCACGACCTGATGAATGACCGGAACCGGCAACGGACCGAACGGAATGATCGCATCCAGTCGGTTACGGAACTCAGGCGTGAACAAGCGGTTGATCGCTTCCATGTCATCGCCTTCGCGTCGCGTGGAACCGAAGCCGATTGCTGCCTTGGCCATATCCGACGCACCGGCATTGGTGGTCATGATGAGGATCACATTGCGGAAATCGATCTTCTTGCCGTTGTGATCGGTCAGTGAACCATGATCCATTACCTGCAACAGTATATTGAACAGATCCGGATGCGCTTTCTCGATTTCATCAAGCAGCAGCACGCAATGCGGATGCTGATCGACGCCATCAGTCAGGAGACCGCCCTGATCGAAGCCTACATAGCCCGGAGGCGCACCGATAAGCCGCGAGACGGTGTGACGTTCCATATATTCCGACATGTCGAAACGTAGGAGTTCCACACCAAGCGAGCTTGCCAGTTGCTTGGCGACTTCCGTCTTGCCGACGCCGGTCGGACCGGAGAACAGATAGGAACCGATTGGCTTGTCCGGTTCACGCAATCCCGCACGGGCGAGCTTGATAGACGCCGACAGCGCTTCGATCGCCAGATCCTGACCATAGACGACACGCTTCAATTCAGCATCCAGATGCGACAGAACCTGTTCGTCATCCTTCGATACCGACTTCGGCGGGATGCGAGCCATCGTCGCGATTGTCGCTTCGATTTCCTTCACGCCGATGGTCTTCTTGCGCTTGTTTTCAGGTAACAGCATCTGGCCGGCGCCGGTTTCATCAATCACATCGATTGCCTTGTCTGGCAATTTGCGATCCGAAATATAACGCGCAGACAATTCCACCGCCGTCTTGATGGCATCGACCGTGTACTTGACCTTGTGGAAATCCTCGAAGTAGGGCTTCAGCCCCTTCATAATCTCAATCGCATCCGGGATCGACGGCTCATTGACATCGATCTTCTGGAAACGGCGCACCAAGGCGCGGTCCTTCTCGAAGAACTGACGATATTCCTTATAGGTCGTCGAGCCGATGCAGCGAATGGCACCGGATGAAAGCGCAGGCTTCAACAGGTTCGATGCATCCATCGCGCCGCCCGAAGTGGCACCAGCGCCGATAACCGTATGAATCTCATCGATGAACAGGACCGCACCCGGATACTCTTCGAGCTCCTTGACGACTTGCTTCAGACGTTCTTCAAAGTCGCCACGATAGCGCGTGCCCGCCAGAAGCGTGCCCATGTCGAGCGAGAAGATCGTCGCATCGGCAAGCGCTTCGGGAACCTGTCCTTCAACAATACGCTTCGCGAGACCTTCGGCAATGGCCGTCTTGCCGACGCCAGGATCGCCCACATAAAGCGGGTTATTCTTGGAACGGCGGCAGAGTACCTGTATGGTACGGTTGATTTCGCTATCACGCCCAATCAGCGGATCGATGCGCCCGGCCTTGGCCTTTTCATTCAGATTGACGCAATAAGCGGACAGCGCATCCTGCTTCTTCTTGGCGCTTTCTTCCTGTTCCGTGCTAGTACGTTCTTCGCTGGCACTTTCCGCGCCGCGCGGAGGGCGGGTTTCGTTGCTCTGCGGCCGTTTTGAGATGCCGTGCGAGATATAGTTCACGGCATCGTAACGGGTCATCTGCTGCTCCTGGAGGAAATAGGCGGCATGGCTTTCCCGTTCCGCGAAAATAGCAACGAGCACATTGGCACCGGTTACTTCCTCACGGTTCGAGGACTGCACATGGATGACCGCGCGTTGAATAACGCGCTGGAAGGCGGCAGTTGGCTTCGAATCTTCATCATAACCTGTGACGAGATTATCGAGTTCGCGATCAATATAATCAGTAACGATACGTTTGAGATGCTCAAGGTCGACGCTGCAGGCACGCATCACTGCTCCCGCATCCTGATCGTCGATCAAGGCAAGCAAAAGATGTTCGAGCGTCGCATATTCGTGATGCCGCTCGTTTGCTATTGTGAGGGCTTGATGCAGGGCCCTTTCAAGGCTTGGGGAGAACGATGGCATATGACCTCACTTTTTCTCCATCACGCATTGCAGCGGATGCTGGTTTTGGCGGGCGAAATCCATGACCTGACTGACTTTGGTTTCGGCGACTTCGTATGTAAATACGCCGCACTCGCCGACCCCGTGATTGTGAACATGCAGCATGATGCGCGTGGCATCATCCTGGTTCTTCTGGAAAAACCGCTGCAGGACATGAACGACGAACTCCATGGGTGTGTAGTCGTCGTTGAGGAGCAGGACACGATAGAGGCTGGGCTTCTTGGTTTTCGGCTGTGTACGCGTTACCACAACGGTGCCGTTTTCCGGACCATTTCCGCCGTCGGTCTTGCTTTGCATGACTAAATCGAGATGCCTCATGAAACTATAATCCGGATGCCCATCTGCCTGACCCAACTTGCCCTATTATGTAGGTCGTCATGTGGTGATTTTAAGCCCTTCATTGGCACTTGCAACCGGGACTTATTGCAATAGCGAGGCTTGACACAGTTATGTGCCATCGTCCGAATGAAAGGCCCTCGCAAAACAGGCCTATATATAAAATAGCCGATGCGATACAGGCCCCATAAACAGCCCCTCTAATACTTGCGGGCCATAAACTGCGCTCAATAGAAAGCGGATTACAAATTGCCGTTTCGGCATATGAAAAAAAATACTAATTTACATACATAATCAAAATAATAATAAACGCATTTCAAACTAGCGACTTTTCAGAACACACATACTCGAGAGGCTGCCCCCCTTCCAACCAAATAAGGCAGCAGTAGATTAAACTCGCGAAAGCGAGTTTTTTTGTGTTTCTGGCGCAACCTTCGCTCCATTGAGATACAAACCGTATTAAAACGACACATCTTCGTGAGCAGTCGAAACAGGCATATGCGGCCCCACGCAGGCATTGCCGCTTTTTCAAAATTTTTCCGAAATTTATGAACAACGCAGTTACCATAAACGGATTGGTAACGCTGATGGCAGTAGGATCACCGAATTAGACGCTGTGTGCCTTTTGTGCAGCAGTTCAAAAAATCCGGGATACAGGTAGGTCATCATCGTGCGTACCGCATTTAGTAAAGTCGCATATGCCTTGAAAAGAGCGGCGCAAGCCACCCTTCTTCTTGCAGTTGTAACGGGGTGTTCAACAGCTTCGACAACGATACCGGCGATAGCGGCAAGCGATAGATATGCAGCTATTGTAATTGATGCGAATACCGGCAAAACACTTTTTGCCTCGAATGCGGATGCCCAACGCTATCCTGCGTCCCTCACTAAAATGATGACCCTATACATGCTGTTCGAGGCAATGCAGGCCGGCCGCATGAACAAGGACACACGTATCCCCGTGTCCGCCTATGCGGCCGCACGTCCGCCTACGAAAATCGGCTTCCGTTCGGGACAGAGCATTCGTGCTGAAGATGCCGCGCTTGCCATGATTACGAAATCCGCCAACGACGTAGCCACAGCTGTCGGTGAATATATCGGCGGCTCCGAAGAACGTTTCGCTCAGATGATGACAGCGAAGGCGCGTCGCCTTGGTATGCGCAGCACGACGTTCCGCAACGCATCGGGCCTGCCCAACATGGCACAGCATACGACTGCACGTGACATGGCGATCCTCAGCATTGCGCTTCGCCAGCACTTCCCAAATGAATTCTCCTATTTCTCGCGTCGCAGCTTCGTTTTCCGCGGACAAACCATCAACGGCCACAACCGTTTGCTCGGTCGTGTCGAAGGCGTGGATGGCATCAAAACCGGTTATACAAATGCATCCGGTTATAACCTGGCTTCCTCAGTCAGCTTGGATGGTCGTAGGCTTGTAGCCGTCGTTATGGGTGGTAATACCGGTGCCAGCCGCGACGCCCATATGACTCAGCTGATCCGCAAATATCTCCCGATGGCAACGCGCAGCCGCAACGCTGCACCGTTGGTCGCCATGCGTAACGATGCACCGCAGGTCGTCGCTTCGATTGATCTTCCAAAAGCTAAGAATGCACCTGTTCCGGTGAACCGTCAGGTAGTGGCCGTGGAAGATGTCATCAACAATGAAAGCGGCGAAGGCGACAGCGACCAGCCACAGGTTCTGGCACTTGCTGCACCAACTGCGCGTCCGGCTGCGCTTGCTGCACAGGCGGCCATTCGCCCAACTCCGAAGGCCGCCGTTCCGTCTGCGCAGGGCGAAGATGTCGATCCAGTCACGACCGCATCCGCTCCTGCTGCTGGTGGCTGGGCGATTCAGATTGGCTCTCTGCCTAGCGAAGACCAGGCACGGGACATGCTGGCCAAGGCTTCTGCCACGGCGGGTAGCATGCTGCGCGCAGCGTCGCCCTATACCGAGACCTTTAACAAAGGTAGCACAACTTTTTACCGCGCGCGCTTTGTTGGATTCTCTTCCAAGCAGGCCGCATGGGATGCATGCACATCGCTGAAAAAGAAAAATTTCGGCTGCTATGCAATCGCGAACTAATCGATTGCGAGGGGCTGTGCTCCCTCGTCGCCAGTTTCAAACCCGAATTTGTAATGCGTAGAGGGTTTCGAGATGTCAAATATGAGAGAAACTTTCGGTCAACCACCGTTCAAAACAGCTGACTGGACTCACGATGAAGGTAAAGCCTCAGCGTTCGGAGCGTTATTCTCGGTACAAGGTCTCAAGCAGACAGCCCTGCGAATTGCCGACGTAAGACGCGGCACCGGCTTTCAGACCAAAGATCTCGTCGGGCTGCTCGTCTGCCATGCGGCCCGCAACAAGCGACTGGTTCAGCCACGAGCTTCCATGCGGATGACCCTGCCGGTGAATTTCGACCGAGTTTCAGTTCGTCTGACGATAGAAAACTGATAGATCACAGATGAAATGATAAAGGGCCTGCCGGTTAACCGCAGGCCCTTTATCATGAGTCAACTTCAAAGCAATCCTAGAGCTGCCAGCTCCTGCCGCAATTCTGCAGGCAAGGCAGCTCTGCCCGTTTTACCGGCGGCCTCATCACGCGGGACTTCATTTTCAGCTAGATAGCGCCACCCCTGAAAGGCGCGGCGCGGCTGCCACTCGGTCGGAATGATCCTGGGTTCGAGAACAAGATGGCAGCGATTGATGCCCTGTTCGTCCGTGAACGGGCGGACATCCAATAAACGCTGACGGCATTGGACATTGCCCTTGATAACCCAGTAGAGCGAACCGCCTTCCAGCAGCTCATCAATCCGTTTCGGCACCATTCTCGTTGTATGAAACTGCTCCGGCATCAAACCGGCAGCGCGCTGTTCCGCAAGACGAAAATCGATCCATGCTGCGAGATCTTCTATACTGTCACAGCCGACGCAAAGTTTGACGAGATTGAGAGCCATAGAGGTGATTTAGCCAAGACGAATGCAAGCTTCAAGCCTGAAGCATCGCATTCCGTCCAGAATCGCTAATCAACAGGCGACCACGTTCACGGCGAGACCGCCCTGACTGGTTTCCTTGTAACGCTCGCTCATATCGTGACCGGTCTGGCGCATCGTCTCTATACAAGCGTCGAGCGGCACAAAATGCTTGCCGTCACCCTTCACCGCCAGCGATGCCGCAGTCACTGCCTTCACAGCACCAAGCGCATTACGCTCGATACAAGGTACCTGCACAAGCCCAGCAACCGGGTCGCAAGTCATGCCAAGATGGTGTTCCAGTGCTATTTCAGCAGCATTCTCAATTTGCTCAGGCGATCCACCAAGCACAGCGGCAAGACCCGCCGCGGCCATGGCCGATGCTGATCCCACCTCGCCCTGGCAACCGACTTCGGCACCTGAAATCGATGCATTGTGCTTGATGACACCACCGATCGCAGCCGAGGTGAGGAGGAAATCCCTGATACCTTTTTCATCGGCATCATCATGAAAATGCAGGTAATAGCGCAGAACTGCTGGCACGACGCCTGCGGCACCGTTTGTCGGTGCAGTCACAACCCTGCCGCCGGATGCATTTTCCTCATTGACGGCCATGGCATAGACAGACAGCCAATCATTCGCCAGAAGCGGGTTGCTGCGGTTGTTGCGCCAATCGTCCTGCAGCTTGTCGTGAAGCTGTCGCGCACGACGGCGAACATTCAGACCACCGGGCATCACACCATCACGGCTCAAGCCGCGCTCGATACAGCCGCGCATGGCTCCCCAAATGCGATCAAGACCGCTGTCCAGATCACCGCGCGCCATATGTTTTTCTTCGTTAGCCCGTTTCATTTCGGCAATCGACAACCCGCTGTCGTGAGCCATCTCAAGCATTTCAGCGGCACTGCGGAACGGAAACGGCACATCGGCCTTATCGTCCCGTTTCGCCCCGCTGCGCTGAACACGGCTCAGCTCTTCTTCGGTCACAACGAAACCGCCGCCGATAGAAAAATAAGCACGACGTAACAGAAGATTGTCGTCGGCATCGAATGCGGAGAAAGCCATTCCGTTAGCATGCCCCGGCAAAGGCGTTTTCCGATCCAGCACAAGATCAATCTTGGGGTCGAAATGATAGGCTGGATGCCCGTCAGGGTTTACCTTCTTCTCGGCGAAAACCTTCTCAATCTCGACGTCCATGATGTCGGGATCAACCGTATCAGGCAGATGACCGCAGAGCCCCAGAATAACGGCGCGATCCGTCGCATGTCCAACGCCGGTATAAGCCAGCGAGCCGTGCAGACTCGCTTTCAACCGGTGGATTTTCGAATGCGCAGGCCGTGGCCAGTTTCCGCTGACTATTTCGTTGAGAAACATGCGCGCGGCCGTCATTGGGCCCATCGTATGCGAACTGGAAGGCCCAATACCAATCTTGTAAAGATCGAAAACCGACAGAAACATTCCACACCTTCTGCAGCCATCATGTGGCTGATTGATCCCTGATCGCAACGTCGCTTGCGATTTGCCTGATCGTCCATTTTAGACAAAACTCGGCAAAAAGTCGCTAACGCGAAGACCGCGCATCTCTATCAGATAGTGTAGGAAAGGATCAACGCAAACGGAATGCCGAAATGCGGCATCAAATTTCCGTAATACGCAACGCCGCCTGACTTCTAGACGGAGAACAGATAAGCCATGAGGATGACAGCAGCGAGACCAATGACTGCCCAGAGCGTAACGCCCCAGCAGGATTTTTGAACGGTTTCGTCCATGGAGATTATGGCAACCTTGTTGTGCAACTCTTTTACACAGCATCCTTCACAACGCTGTTACCAATCATATAGCTTCGTGATGTCCGGAACGCAACGATGAAAAGCGGCTGAATTGCGGCGACAGGTTTTAAGCGCCAGACACGCACCCTCAATAAGTGATATTTATCAATAAGTTACCTATGAATAACCTTAACAAAAGCTTTAAAGTGGCGGCAAAAATGCGGCATCAGGGTTGAGGCAGAAGCATATCTGTCTTGCCCGCTAGCCGGTAGGCGGTTAGCCCAACCCATTCACGCACGGCCACACCGAACCGCGAAAGCGCTTCATTCGGAGATTCCAGATAAAGACCAAAACGCTCACTAGCGCGCGTTTTATAGTCTACTGGCCAAGCGACAACGTCGAAGTTCGCCTTGCGAAAACAACCGATGGATCGCGGCATATGATATGCGGAGGTGACCAGAAGCCAGGTATCGCCCGACTGCGGATGAGCCAATTCCTTCGAGAAGACCGCATTCTCGACGGTATTGCGAGATTTGTTTTCATAAATATAACGCTCGCCTGAAAAGCCGAGATCAATCAGCATCTGCCGCGTGCTATCCGCTTCTTTGGCGGATTTTTCAAAAAAGGCGCCCTCGCCGCCGGAAATAATGACTTTAGCGTTCGGATACAGCCTTGCCAGCCGCATTGCCTCAAAAATCCGATCAGCCGCGCTGTTCAATTCAAAACCTTTGCGCCCTGCGTTGATCTCTCCGTTCATATAGCCGCCAAGAACGACTATTCCGTCGACCCGTTGCGGCATTTCATCCGGCTTTGCAAAACGGTCCTCCAATGGAGCAAGCAGAACAGCACCAAGTGTCGTGAAGGCCGCAAAGAATAGAATAATTATCGACACCCCCAACACGCTCATACTGAGCCGATGTAAGCTACGCCACATGGCCAGAAAAGCAATCAGGATTAAAATGATGATGATCGTAACAGGTTGAAAAAACAGCCAAAAAATCTTCGAAAGACTATAAAACAACCAAAACTCTCCAATATGAGGCACCTACCCGCATCCATGCCAGCACGAATCCGTGTGCACCCGCATACTATAGTGTTGCAAAAGGCTGTGTTAGAGATTTGCCATGAAACGAAAAACACCGGACGTTGTTATCCAGCCGGAAGGAACCATGTCTAACATCACGACCCAGGATACTACACCTTCCTTTCGTGTTCGCCTCGGGCGCATCGACATTGCACGTGGGATCGCGCTGATCGCCATGGCGATCTACCATTTCGGCTGGGACCTCGAGTTTTTCGGTTATATGGCTCCGGCCACGACTGCCCACGGGGGCTGGAAGCTTTTCGCCCGCTGTATCGCTTCAAGCTTCCTGTTTCTGGTCGGCTTCAGCCTCGTCCTGGCGCATGGCAAAGGCATTCGCTGGAAGCCGATGGCGAAACGGCTGGTCCAGATTGCTGCCGCTGCAGCCGCTATTTCAGCCGTCACATGGTATATGTCACCAGACAGTTTCATCTTTTTCGGAATCCTGCATCAAATCGCTCTGGCAAGTGTGCTTGGTCTTCTTTTTGTACGCCTACCCGCACTAGTAACATTGGCCGTTGCAGCATTTGTCATTAGCGCTCCGCTCTATGCCCGCACCGATATTTTCAACCATCCAGTATTGAGCTGGGTTGGTCTTTCGACCGTGATGCCGCGCTCGAATGATTATGTGCCGCTGTTTCCGTGGTTCGGTGCGGTTCTCATCGGCATAGCGGGTGCACGCATTTTTCAGCGCTTCGGATGGCTTCAGCTATTGGCGGGCGGAATCAGACCACAATTTCTGGAAACGCCTCTGACTTTCATAGGCAGGCACAGCCTGGCTTTCTATCTCATTCATCAGCCGGTGCTGATCGCACTGGTTTATGCGTTCTCGCAACTGATGCCCCCGGCACAGCCTGCGCCGCGTGAGGCTTTCACGCAGTCCTGCGTCGCCGCATGCCTTCAGAATGGTGGCGAACAGCTATGTCGGCAGTTCTGCGGCTGTGTCGTGGCGGAACTGGACAAGGCTAAACTGTTCGATGACGTCTTCAGCGGCAAGATCGACCAGGAGAACAACAGAACCGTCCAGAGTATCGCACAAATGTGCTCTCCAGTGCCCGATTCTCAGTAGAGTTGATCAGGTATTGACGCCGAGTTCGGCGAGACGCTCGATACAGGATTCCTCGATCTGGTCGAGTTCACCCAGCGTCTCCTCAATATCGCGCCGCTTCTGACGAAGATCGTCACGTTTTTCCTCGACGCGCTTCATAAGCAACTTCAGCTGTCCGGTCTCACCGGGCGGCTCACGATACATCTGAATGATCTCGTGAATCTCCGCAATAGAAAAGCCGAGCCGCTTGCCCCGCAGTATCTGCTTCAAAAGATGACGGTCGGCAGGGCGAAATAGTCGCGTGCGACCACGTCTCACAGGAGAGATCAAGCCTTCATCTTCATAGAAGCGCAAAGTACGGGTCGAAATACCAAACTCGCGTGTCAGCTCTGTGATCGTATAATATTCGCGCACCACAACATTCCTGCCTTATATCAAGCGAACCTGGCTCTAACCGAATTGGCTCAGAGCCCAACGTTGTGCTCCTGCATTTACGTAAAAGTCAACATTAAACAGATAAAATTAAAATACTTCTAGCTAGAATTTGACCCCGAACTGTAATGATCAAGTCAGCGCATCACCCAAAACGACTTCTCCACTCACAAAGAGCATTAAGCGGAAAACCCAGCATTTACGTTAGTTTCGAGTTGAATGCGACTTGCCATCATATTGCCGCTCATGCGTTATGAACTTGCGGAAACCAGTTACAAACGGCGATTCATGCGGCGCTCTATAAAATTTACTTTAATCGGACTTGTCGTCATCGCCTTGATGGGTGCTGCCCCTTTTGCCGTTGAACCAATCGTAGTCAAGATCGGGGAAGGCTCGATTCGCCAGCTCGCCAGAGATGGTAATTTCTGCCAGACAGACCAGTGCGACGAAGGCATGAATTACGCGTTGGGGTTTCTTGAAACCAATTATGGCCTGTCGCCTCACGACGTTAAATGGTGTATGGGCGTCGATGTAATATCCCATTATCGGTTGCCATTCGGCAACCAGCTGAAAACATCAATCACCGACCGCATGTATCAACGCTGTGGCGACCCCAAACGAGATGAACCGCCCGGCAATCATACGAACGAATAAAGGCCGCTCTTCATGAAGCGATTTTTGCGCATTGGCGCCTGGACAGTACTTCTGGCCGTCCTTGCGGTCACGATTAGCCCGATAAAATTCCGTCCCATAACGGGCGAACCTGCAGATCTGGAGCGCTTTGTTGCTTTCTTTCTGGTCGGTGCGCTATTTGCCCTCGCCTATCCTCGCCACTGGATGGGTGTACTTCTGCTGACAGTCGGCTGCGCCGCACTTTTCGAGCTGATGCAGCGCCTCGCCCCCGGACGTCATGGCGAATTCATCGACTTTGTTTTCAAAGCTGCCGGGGCCATATTTGGTATTGCTGTTGGCTATGGCCTCAGCCTTATCCGTCCTTTCCGGCAGCAAAACTGATCAGGCTGCTGGAATAGCTTGCAGCCTGTCGCGGGCCGATTCACGCATGAATTCCAAATGGATCGAACGCAACAAAGCCGCCAGATCGTCATTGGCTGCAGCAAACCGTCCGCGCCCTGCTGCCTTGCACATCAAAGCCGATATCTCAGCCGCGCCCATCCGCTTTCGCCCGGCAGCAACTGCCCGCCACGCCTCAATGGCAACAATCAAGGGCGTGTGCGTGGCATCGCTCAATCCGGCAGAGCGAAGTAGCGCGGCAAGCGCAGCCGGACGACCGCCGGAAATAATCGCACAGATCCGAGCGTCGTCGAGATCGGAAAGCGCAGCAAGCAGGCCCGCGAAGAAATCTATACGTCCTCCGGCAACGGCGCGGATAACGAAACTGGTCGTGATTTCTCCACGCAGACGCAGATGCTCCACCAGCGCCGGCAGTTCTTCCTGCGAACAGTTTTCTGCCAGCTGCATTGATGCGCGAGCCGTCGCATCACTCACCACCTTATTGGCACGACGCTCCCCGAGAAGCATTTTCACCAGCGGGAGAGATTGCAGGACATCCCCTACTTTCACTGCCAGAAGATGACGGCATTCTGCCGGAAGTTGGGGATGAGCCAGCAAGGCCTCCCGCACGAGAGCGTCATGCCCACAACGCTCACTGATGCGCCGAAACGAAACCGATGCGATACGGGCGCAGCTATTAAACAGCATTTCCGCGACTGCTTCACTGTTTCCGACCTCTGCAATTGCTGCAGCAACTGCAAGCGAAACACGAGGACGCGCCGCAATCAAAACCTGAATCGAAGGGGCACCGTATGCCACACGATCAATCAGATCCGCATCGCTGAGAAGCGTCGAGCGTGCAAGAATGTATCCCGCAACCTCCGGCTGGTCAGCGGCAAGAGCCGTCACAATATGCAGGGGCGAATGCACGCTGGTTGAAAGCACATCAGCCATCGCCATACGAACTTTCGGAGAAGGATCATCGAGCAGAAGCGTCAAAGCAGCCTCCGCCCGCGCACGAACATGGTCCGATTGAATCTGGTCTATACATTGCCGAGCCATCCGAGCAGCGCGCACTACGCGCATAGCTACCGACTCGCAGCCGCCGACAAGCCCATCTTTTTCGATATACATTCTGGCCCCGCTCCAGATCGTTCTTGTATTCGAAAAGATTAAATTAAAATGGTTTACGAGCGGTTTACCATGTTTGTTAACCGCATTGCCGCAGCATGGAACCGAACGCGTTTTCACTCGTTTTATCGTCATTAATTCAACGGAGACTTCAAATGGCCGACGAAAAGATTACGAACGACATCCAGCAGGCTCTCGAAAAGCAGGTTGCCGATATGCGCGCAGAGTTAAAGCGCCTTTCAAAATCGCTGGCCTCACATTCTGGCGAACTGAGGGAACGTGCGGAAGACGCGATGGATGATGCGTCCGGTCGTTTCCGTCATGCAGCTCAAGCCGTGCGTGAACGCGGTCAGGTGGTTGCCGAAACGGTTCGCGAAAATCCGGGCACGGCCACGACACTTTTTGGAACTGCCGGAATCATCGGCATTCTCATCGGCGTTGCCATCGGCTGTGCCATTTCTGATCGACGCTGACAGCAATACCCACTCCAGCGTTCATGCCCGCGCTTGATGCGCGGGCATTATTTGTACTCTTTACCAAAAAGCTGTGGTCTGCTAGCTGCTTGGCATTGGCAATTTGCCACCGGTCGCAGCCTACCCGGTCAAAACAAGGACAAGCGCAATAATGCGCTCCAAGACTGCGACGTGGCTTGAAACAAAGGCACGTAAATGTCTGAAAAGACGATATATTCCGACCTAAAGCAGCTTGGCTCCAACGCGTCGATCCCGCAAAATCCGGAAGATGCCATTCTTGAACGAGTCATAAATCCGCAAGCCGGAACGGCTTACTGTGTTCGCTTCACAGCACCTGAGTTCACTTCGCTATGCCCGATGACAGGGCAGCCTGATTTCGCCCATCTCGTAATCGACTATGTCCCCGGACAGTGGTTAGTTGAAAGTAAATCCCTCAAACTGTTCCTATTTTCCTTCCGAAATCACGGCGCATTCCATGAAGATTGTACGGTCACTGTCGGCAAACGCCTAGTGGATCTGCTTGAGCCGGAGTGGCTCAGGATCGGCGGTTACTGGTATCCGCGCGGCGGTATTCCCATCGATGTTTTCTTCCAGACAGGAGCAACACCGCAGGACGTCTGGATACCGGAACAGGGTGTGGCCAACTATCGTGGTAGAGGGTAGTTGATCGGCGCGCTGTTGCGACTGAAGATCACGATCCCTATTATAGAACTGACAACATGGCCGTCTGAAAGGATCCCCATGAAAAACTTCGCTATTCTGATTTCTCTGGTCGTGCTTGCCGGATGCGGGGGAGCCAGCAAGGCAGCCATGGATACAGGCAAAAGCTTTGACCGTTTCGCCTGCATGTCGCGCAATTTCAAGGGTGAGCCGCCTTGCCCACAACCAGAAGGCACAAACCAGCCAGTGCAATAAAATCAGAGGAGGTCCGTCATGGCTATCGAACCCAAGGAAGTTCTCAATTTCTGGTTTTCGCCCAAGATGCGGGAAAACTGGTTCAGCAAAAGCGACGAAATCGACGCTGAAATTCGCGAGAAATTTTCAATAGCTTATGAAGATGCCCGCGCCGACAAGTTCGAACACTGGAAACAGCAGCCAGAAAGCGCACTTGCGCTCACAATTCTATTCGACCAGTTTCCGCGCAATATGTTCCGCGGCTCCCCCCGTTCTTTCGAATGTGACGGGCTCGCCCGAGATGTGGCGGCGCAAGCACTCGATCATGATTTCGACCGGAAGCTGTCACCAGAACAGCGCCAGTTCTTCTATCTGCCGTTCATGCATAGCGAACATCTGAGCGACCAGAAACGTTGTGTGGATCTCTACGAAAGGCTCGGCGACGAGTTCTCGCTCGGTTTTGCTCGTCAGCATCACGATATCATCGAACGCTTTGGACGCTTTCCTCATCGCAACAAGGTGCTGGGGCGCAATACGACCCTTGAGGAAGCTGAGTTCCTCAAGGAACACGCTGGTTTCTGATCTTCAGAGCAGCCGATACGGCAAAATTCCGCGACGGTCGTGATCGACTGCCAATCTGCTTTTAAGCGGCGGAACGGCGCGTTGCACACATTCAGCGCGCTCGCAAATACGACAGGAAACACCGATCGGATCGAAGGCAGAGCGGACAGCAATATCGAGCCCATCCGCGTAGACGAAGTCCTGCGCATAGGCCACCTCGCAGCCAAGGGCGATGGCATAGCGCCGCTGAGGTGCATTGAAGCCCCCTTCGCTCTTGGTCAGCTCTGTCGCAATGCAAAGGTAACGCGCACCATCCGGTGTTTCAGCGAGCTGTCGAATAATCCGTCCCGGCGTCTCGAATGCCTGATGCACATTCCATAGAGGGCACGCAGCCCCAAACCTGGCAAATTGCAGCTTGGCAGCGCTATGTCGTTTCGTGATGTTTCCAGCCCTGTCTATGCGCGCAAAAAACACCGGCACGCCGCGCTGGCCGGAGCGCTGCAAGGTGCTGAGCCGATGCGCGACCTGTTCAAGGCTTGCCCCAAAACGTGACGCTAACAGTTCCAGATCATGGCGCAGCTCTTTAGCCGCTGAAAGGAATGTCTGATAAGGCAGCATCAGCGCCCCGGCAAAATAATTGCGCAAGCCAATCTTGCAAATTTCAATTGCCTCGCCAGATCGAAAATCCGCCCGATGGGCAATCGTGTTTACCAGTTCTTCCATCTCCAGTTCGGCAATCTGGAACGCGATCTGAAAATTCCGGGTTGAAGCTGGTGAATAGGGATTGAGATAAAGCACCTTTGCCGTTGGATCGAACCGACGCAAGACCGCTTCTTCCGGTCCGGCTCGCGC
The DNA here is from genome assembly GCF_041929965.1 of Brucella oryzae. NCBI lineage: Bacteria > Pseudomonadati > Pseudomonadota > Alphaproteobacteria > Hyphomicrobiales > Brucellaceae > Brucella > Brucella oryzae. Next base: position 198,744 of record NZ_JBHEEO010000008.1, read on the forward strand.
TATATGCACCCGGTGATGCTGCTCCATATATTGCGGCAAAGCCACTCCAATGTCCCGGCCCGGAATATTTAGCTCCGCTGCAAGCTTTTCTGCGGCAATATCAATCTCATGTACGTAATTGTCGATAAAATGGAAAAAGTCGCGAACTTCCTCGTAAGGCGCAGGCTCGGCGGTGGAAGGAGCGCGACCAAGCTGATTATCCAGGCTTGCCAGCTGTTCGCTGTTGCGGCGATAGGCCTGATGACAGGCGATCAGTGCATGAGCCAGCCCCGGCGCATTTTGCGTAATGAGCTTGAGTTCCTGCAAATTCGGCTTGTAGTTGTCGAAAACGGGATCGGCCAGCGCTTCGGAAACGGCTGAAAGCAACCGATCGTCATCACCCAATGAAATCGCGCCTATATCGATCTGGTAGTTTTCAGCCAGAGCCAGTAAAACGGCTGCAGAGACAGGCCGCTGATTATTCTCGATCTGATTGAGGTAACTCGTTGAAATACCAAGCCGTTCGGCAAAGCCCGACTGGGTTGCCTTATGTTGCTCACGTATTTCACGTATCTTTCTGCCGATATAAAGTTTTCTCGGTGCCATTTTTGCAAATTCGCATTTCGCTATTTGCAAATTTATATCTTACACAATCGCACCTTTTCAAGCTTTTCCAGAACGCCTTCGGATTTTAAGCAGAAAGGAGAAAAAGACTATCTTTTCAGTTTCATAACTCGCCTTTCAAAGGCCGCCCAAAAATGGGGACTTTATGCAGGAACTTCTTGAACAGCTCGAATCCCGTCGCGCGGAAGCCCGCCTTGGCGGAGGTCAGCGCCGCATTGATGCTCAGCACGGCAAAGGCAAGCTCACAGCCCGCGAAAGGATCGAAGTGCTTCTCGACGAAGGCTCGTTCGAGGAGTTCGACATGTATGTCACCCATCGCTGCACCGACTTCGGCATGGAAAAGCAGAAAGTTGCTGGCGACGGCGTGGTGACAGGCTGGGGCACGATCAACGGTCGGCAGGTCTATGTGTTCAGCCAGGATTTTACCGTTCTGGGCGGTTCATTGTCTGAAACCCATGCGCAGAAAATCTGCAAGGTCATGGATATGGCCATGAAAAATGGCGCGCCGGTGATCGGCCTCAATGATTCCGGTGGTGCGCGCATTCAGGAAGGCGTTGCGTCGCTCGCGGGCTACGCTGACGTATTCAAGCGCAACGTAGATGCATCCGGTGTGGTGCCGCAGATCTCCGTCATCATGGGCCCCTGCGCTGGCGGTGCGGTCTATTCGCCTGCCATGACCGACTTCATCTTCATGGTGCGTGACAGTTCCTATATGTTCGTGACAGGCCCCGACGTGGTGAAAACCGTCACCAACGAAATTGTCACGGCGGAGGAACTGGGCGGTGCCTCGACCCACACCAGAAAATCATCGGTCGCCGACGGCGCTTATGAGAACGATATCGAAGCGCTGGAACAGGTCCGCATTCTGTTCGACTTCCTGCCGCTCAACAATCGCGAAAAGCCGCCCGTACGTCCGGTATTCGACGATCCGGCGCGGCTCGAAATGCGGCTCGACACATTGATTCCAGATAGCGCCACCAAGCCCTACGACATGAAGGAGCTTATCCACGCGCTGGCAGACGAAAGCGATTTCTTCGAAATTCAGGAATCTTTTGCGAAGAACATCATTACCGGCTTCATCCGCATGGATGGACAAACCATCGGTGTGGTTGCAAACCAGCCTATGGTGCTTGCCGGTTGCCTCGACATCGATTCCTCGCGCAAGGCTGCCCGGTTCGTTCGCTTCTGCGATGCCTTTAACATCCCGATCCTAACTCTTGTCGACGTCCCGGGCTTCCTGCCGGGCACGGCACAGGAATATGGCGGTGTCATCAAGCACGGCGCAAAACTGCTCTTCGCTTACGCCCAAGCAACCGTTCCCATGGTTACGCTCATCACGCGCAAGGCCTATGGCGGCGCCTATGATGTGATGGCCTCGAAACATATCGGCGCTGATATCAATTATGCGTGGCCGACGGCGGAAATCGCAGTTATGGGCGCCAAGGGTGCAACGGAAATCCTCTATCGTTCCGAATTGGGCGATATCGAAAAAATCGCCGCCCGCACGAAGGAATATGAGGAGCGCTTTGCCAATCCGTTCGTGGCCGCTGAACGTGGCTTCATCGACGAAGTCATCATGCCGCATTCTTCACGCCGCCGCATCGCCCGCGCCTTTGCCAGCCTGCGCAATAAGCAGCAAAGCACGCCGTGGAAGAAGCACGACACCATTCCGCTGTAAGATTGCTATGGGTACGATAAAAATGATCAAGAAAATTCTCATTGCCAATCGTGGCGAAATTGCATGCCGGGTCATAAAGACGGCGAAGAGAATGGGCATCGCAACGGTGGCGGTCTATTCTGATGCCGACCGCAACGCCCTGCATGTAAAAATGGCCGACGAAGCAGTCCACATCGGACCAGCGCCCTCCAATCAGTCCTATATCGTCATCGACAAGATTCTCGCGGCGATCAAGGAAACTGGCGCGGATGCAGTGCATCCCGGCTACGGCTTTTTGTCGGAAAATCCGCGCTTCGCTGAAGCACTGAAGGACGCCAATGTTACCTTCATTGGCCCGCCGGTGAACGCAATTGACGCGATGGGCGACAAGATCACCTCGAAGAAACTTGCAGCCGAAGCCGGTGTTTCTACCGTACCCGGTCATATGGGTTTGATCGAAGACGCCGACGAGGCGGTTCGCATTTCCACATCCATCGGCTATCCTGTGATGATCAAGGCTTCTGCTGGCGGCGGCGGCAAAGGCATGCGTATTGCATGGAACGACGACGAAGCCCGCGAAGGATTCCAGCTTTCACGCAATGAGGCCAAATCCTCTTTCGGCGACGACCGGATATTCATCGAAAAATTCGTCACCCAGCCGCGCCATATTGAAATTCAGGTTCTGGGCGACCAGCACGGCAACGTCGTCTATCTTGGCGAACGTGAATGTTCCATTCAGCGCCGTAACCAGAAGGTCATCGAAGAAGCACCTTCGCCATTCCTTGATGAAGCGACCCGCAAGGCCATGGGCGAGCAGGCCGTGGCTCTCGCAAAGGCCGTTGGCTATTTTTCGGCGGGCACGGTGGAATTCATCGTTGACGGCAGCCGTAACTTCTACTTCCTTGAAATGAATACGCGTCTACAGGTCGAGCATCCAGTGACGGAGCTCATCACCGGCATCGACCTTGTGGAAGAAATGATCCGCATCGCTTCCGGTGAAAAGCTCCGTTTCGGCCAGAGCGACATAAAGCTGAACGGTTGGGCGATGGAAAGCCGCCTCTACGCGGAAGACCCATATCGTAACTTCCTGCCTTCTATCGGCAGGCTGACCCGTTATCGTCCGCCAGTCGAAGGCCGTAATTCAGACGGTACAATCGTGCGCAATGACACCGGCGTGTTCGAAGGCGGTGAAATTTCGATGTATTATGACCCGATGATCGCAAAACTCTGCACCTGGGGGCCGGACCGTGCCAGCGCCGTCAACGCGATGGGAGATGCTTTGGACGCATTCGAGGTGGAAGGCATCGGCCACAACCTGCCTTTCCTGTCGGCTGTGATGGAGCATCCGCGCTTCCGCGAAGGTGCACTCACAACTGCATTCATCGCCGAGGAATATCCGGACGGCTTCGCCGGAGTATCGGTTTCGGAAGACGATGCGCGGGTATTTGCTGCGGTTGCCGCCCAGATCAATCTGGCGATTGAACGGCGCAACATGCAGATTACCGGGCGGATTTCCAGCGAACAGCAATCTGTGGCGACCGACTGGGTGGCGACACTCGGTAGGCTTACTTTGCCGATTCGTATTGCGGAAGGCGAAGGCGGAACGACAATCAATTTCATGGATGGTGGCAGCTTGCCTGTTGCCAGCGACTGGCATCCCGGTAGCCATCTGGGCTCGTTCACCGTCGGCGGCAGGCCCATTGCCATCAAGGTTTCGCGTTCGGGCACGGGATGGCGTTTGCGCTGGCGTGGCATGGATGTGCTTGCCCACGTCCGCAAGCCGCGTATCGCAGAACTTGCACAACTCATGCCGGTAAAGCTGCCTCCAGATACGTCGAAAATGTTGCTCTGCCCGATGCCGGGCGTCATCACATCGATCCTCGTTAAGGATGGTGAAACGGTCGAGGCCGGTCAGCCGCTGGCCACGGTAGAAGCCATGAAGATGGAAAACGTGCTGCGTGCGGAACGCCGTGCTACCGTAAAGCGCATTACGGCAGAAGCAGGTGCAAGTCTCGCCGTGGATGAATTGATTATGGAATTTGAGTGAGGTCGATATGAGCGAGCGCCCCACCACCCGAGCTGATTGGGAAACCTTGGCTGAGAAGGAATTGAAGCGGCCAGCCGACAGTCTCATCTGGCATACGCCGGAAGGCATTGACGTCAAGCCGCTCTACACGGAAGACGATCTGCAGGGCATCGACCATCTTGGCACCCTGCCCGGTTTCGAGCCTTTCCTGCGCGGCCCCCGCGCCACAATGTATGCGGGTCGGCCGTGGACTATCCGGCAATATGCCGGGTTCTCGACGGCCGAAGAATCGAACGCCTTCTACCGCAAGGCGCTCGCCGCCGGTCAGCAGGGCGTTTCGGTTGCCTTCGACCTTGCCACCCATCGCGGTTATGACAGCGACCATCCACGCGTTGAAGGCGATGTCGGCAAGGCAGGCGTGGCGATCGATTCCGTCGAGGACATGAAAATCCTTTTCGACGACATCCCGCTGGAAAAGATCTCCGTCTCCATGACCATGAACGGCGCGGTTATCCCGATCCTTGCCAATTTCATCGTAGCAGGCGAAGAACAAGGGGTGCCACGCGCGCAGCTCTCCGGCACGATCCAGAACGACATTCTCAAGGAGTTCATGGTCCGTAACACCTATATCTATCCGCCGGAACCATCCATGCGGATCATTGCGGATATCATCGCCTATACCGCCGCCGAAATGCCGAAGTTCAACTCGATTTCCATTTCCGGCTATCACATGCAGGAAGCGGGCGCGACGCTGGTTCAGGAACTGGCTTTCACGCTTGCCGATGGGCGTGAATATGTGCGCGCTGCCCTGAACAAGGGCCTGAACGTCGATGAATTTGCAGGGCGCCTGTCATTCTTCTTTGCCATCGGCATGAATTTCTTCATGGAAATCGCCAAGCTGCGCGCTGCGCGGTTGCTCTGGTCGCGCATTATGAAGGAATTCGATCCGAAGAAGCCCGGCTCGCTGATGCTGCGCACGCATTGCCAGACTTCAGGCGTATCGCTTCAGGAACAGGATCCCTATAACAATATCGTCCGTACCGCATTCGAAGCCATGTCGGCTGCACTGGGCGGCACGCAGTCGCTGCACACCAATTCCTTCGATGAAGCTATTGCTTTGCCAACAGAATTTTCGGCTCGCATTGCCCGCAATACGCAGCTCATCCTTCAGAACGAAACCGGCGTAACCAAAGTGGTCGATCCGCTGGCAGGTTCCTATTACATCGAAAACCTCACCAACGAACTGGCCGAAAAGGCATGGGCGTTGATCGAGGAGGTCGAGAAGCTTGGCGGCATGACCAAGGCTGTTGAAAGCGGGCTTCCGAAACGCCTCATTGAAGAGGCTGCTACCAAGCGGCAGGCGGCGGTCGATAAGGGCGACGAAGTCATTGTCGGCGTCAACAAGTTCCGCCTCGAGCAGGAAGACGAAATCGACATTCTGGAGATCGACAATTCGGCTGTTCGCCAATCGCAAATTGCACGCCTCAACCGCATGAAGGAAACGCGCAACAAGGCAAAAGTCGAAGCGGCTCTGGCCGAACTCGAACAGGTCGCCAAGACCGGTGAAGGCAACCTTCTTGCGGCCGCCGTTGAAGCCTCCCGCGCCCGCGCCAGTGTCGGTGAAATTTCCGATGCCATGCGCCGCGCATTCGGAGACCATGCGGCCGTTCCGAAAGTCGTCAAGAAAGTCTACGGCGCTGCCTACAAGGACGAGCCGGAATATCAGACGCTGGTCAACCGGCTCGGTGATTTCAAGAAGCAGATCGGTGAAACGCCGAAAGTAATGGTCGCCAAGCTCGGCCAGGACGGACATGATCGCGGTGCCAAAATTATCGCTTCTGCTTTTGGTGATATCGGCTTCGAAGTATTGGCCGGCCCCCTGTTCCAGACGCCAGATGAAGCCGCCGATATGGCGATCAAGTCCAAGGTACACGTTCTCGGGGTCTCGTCGCTTGCCGCCGGTCACAAGACACTATTACCCCAGCTTGTGGACACGCTCCGCAAGAAGGGCGCGGAAAATATCATCGTTGTCTGCGGTGGCGTCGTTCCGCGTCAGGATTATCAGTATCTGTTCGACCATGGTGTGGCAGCCGTGTTCGGACCAGGTTCCAATGTACTCGACTGCGCCCGCGCCGTGCTCGACCTGATGGAAGGCAAGCGTCGCAATCTGTAGTATTATCAGATGGATATGCCCTTTACAGGACTCATTTTCTGAACAACCTCAGAAGCCGGGTGAATAGCCCGGCTTCTTGCTTATAACCATCGTTCAGTTTTTCGGCCCGGCAAAACCGGCAATCGTCGAGCCGGTAACGGATACTGGATCGCTGGCGGGAAACGTGTCTTCCAACCCTTCGTCCAGTTGGCGCTCGAGCTCTGCCCGGTCTCCGGCACGGCGTGCGCTTGGACGTGTCAGCAGGCTTTCAGGCTGAATGCCGCATTCCATACATGCAACGCCGAGCGCTTCACCAAGCTTGATTGCAGCGCGGCGTAACACTTCATCACGCGCGAGTTCGGCTTCGGTCTCGTTCTCGACTTTGGCCGTGATCTTTTCTTCGCCATCGGTGACAAACTCCACCATATAGAGCTTGAACCCTCCGACGGAACTGATACGGGTTTCGACAATCTCCATCGCTCTACCTCCGCGTACTTTGTGTAGATCAAACGGCAACCAGCGCCTGAAGGTTCCGTCCGCATATGTCGATTACGGAACCGCATCCCTCAATCAAACGTTTCATGCCTGTCGTTTGGAGGTTGCGATGTCACAGTTCTTCACAAAACTCAGCGAAAAGGCTGCAGAACTTGCCGGTCATTATCTGGCATTCGTACTGGCTACCTTGTCCATCATCATATGGGGGTTCAGCGGACCATTCTTCAACTTCTCGGACACATGGCAACTGGTGGTGAATACATCGACCACCATTATCACTTTCCTGATGGTATTCCTGATCCAGAACGCGCAGGATCGAGAAGCAAGCGCCACACAAGCTAAACTCGATGAGATCCTGAATATCGTTTCCACGACCAAGAGCGAAACGATCGGCGCGGAACACCTGCCTCTCAGCGAGCTGAAGGCGATTTTGAAGCATCTCGAAGAACAAAGTGAAAAAAACACAGCTCAAGAGCCAGAATGAGCAACCCGATCTTTCCGGTGTGGCGTTCAGGCCTATATCTTCCCTTGAGAAATTTCATCGTTAGCAGAAAGGATGCCCCATGGCCGTCACCAAGAAGCAGGAAGCCCGTGCTCTCAATGCCGACGAAAAAGAACTGGTGGAAAAATCGCACCACCCTTTTTTGCAGAACGTCTCTGATGAAGAGCTTTCCCATCTGGCGAAACTGATCCGTGAGCGCCGCAAGAAGGCAAAAGATCAGGCTCACCAGCGCAGACGTGAAATGCGCGGAAAGGAAGCCGCTCGCGGCGCAGCACCCTCCAAGGCGGATGAAGGTTCCCATCTGAAAGTTTCCGTTCTGGCCATGGCCGTGCGTCGCATCAATACCGAAGTTGAACGCCGACGTCGCATGTCTGCCAGCGCCGAACTGATCGCCAATGCCCGAAAGGCACTGGCGATCAAAGAAGCCAACGAAAAGAAGGGGAAGGATTTCAATACGCGTCATGCGCTTAACGGCATGCGCAACATCCCGAACGAAAAATACGACAGCCTTGTTCGCCCGGCAGAGCGTGGACGACTCCGGAAGGCCGCCAGCGTCGCTCAGGCGAAAAAGGATACTCGTCAGAAGGAATCCGGTTAGAGCATGCCGCACTCAAAAGTGAAAACCGGTTTTGGGGGTGGTATGCGTGAATTGGTTACAGCATTTCCAATGCAGTCTTCCGGGACGGCGGCGCGAAAGCCTGGTCCAGACGGTTCAATTGACCCTCGGAAAGCCGCAACTCAGCAGCTTTTCTATTGTCTCGCACATGATGTAGATTAGAGGATTTTGGAATTGCGATAACATTGCCGGCCCGCATCGTCCAAGCAAGCGCGACAGAGGCTGGCGTTCCTCCCGTCTCGCTTGCAATTTCTGCCAGTACGGGATTGCCCAGCAATCGACCCTGTTCAATCGGCGAATAAGCCATAAGTGGAATTTTGCGCTCAGCACACCATGGCATCAGGTCAAATTCCGGGCCTCGTCGCGTCAGATTGTAGAGTATCTGGTTTGTCGAGACGGCCTTGCCACCCGTTATACCGGCCAGCTCTTTCATGTCAGCCGTATCGAAATTGCTGACACCCCAGCTCACGATCTTCCCGGCATGCTGCAATTCTTCGAATGCCGCGACAGTCTCTTCAAGTGGATATCGCCCACGCCAGTGCAGCAGATACAGATCGATACGATCTGTGCGAAGGCGTTCCAGACTTCTTTCGCAAGCTTCAATCGTGCCCTTCCGTGATGCATTGAACGGCAATACCTTGCTGACGATAAACACGTCGTCACGGCGGCCCGAAATGGCTTCGCCGACAACATCTTCCGCCTCACCGTCAGCGTACATTTCTGCGGTATCGATCAGCGTCATCCCGAGATCGATACCGCTTCTCAATGATTCGATTTCATAGCGACGTTGTGTGCTGTCCTCGCCCATATACCAAGTGCCCTGCCCAAGCGCTGGAACCGTCCGGCCCGAAGGCAGGGTAATTTGTGGTATGGTGCAGGTCATTGCATCTTCCCCTATGAAACGATCATTCCCATGATCGCTACACGTCCGGAAAATTCAAGGCCCTAAGAATTGTGCCTCATGCAAAATGCAGACCGAAGCCCTGCATAAGCCTGCGAATGGCATAATCCGGATTTTGGGATGTCACCACCGCTAGATCATTGTGATGATGCAGTTCTTCATCAGGACGGCGTGGTTTCAGCAGGGAGACAGTGCGCCGGGCGATGGCTTCCGCGGGATCGAGCCAGTCAACCGGCCATGGCGCTAAACGACGAAACACATTGGCAAGAAACGGATAGTGCGTGCAGGCCAGAACGACAATGTCGGTACGGCTGCCATCCTGCTCGATGAAACAGGGCGAAATCTGTTCGACCACCAGCGTCTCATCAATCTTCTCGCCACGAATATGGGCTTCCGCTACCGCTGCTAGTTGGTCGGCACCGACAAGACGAACATGGCATTGGGAAGCGAAAGATTGAATGAGATCGCGCGTATATGCACGCCTGACAGTGCCGGGGGTCGCCAATACGGAAACCAAGCCCGACGATGTTCTTTCGGCGGCAGGCTTGATTGCGGGCACAGTGCCGACAAATGGCACCGACGGATAGGCGCGGCGCAGATCGTCCAGTACCAGCGTGGAGGCCGTATTGCAGGCAATGACCGCGATTTCGGGATCATAGGCGGCGATGAGCTCGCCGAACAGTTCGACAATCCGCACCCGTAACGCATCCTCTTCCCATCCGCCATAGGGAAATCCAGCATCGTCGGCAACGTAGACGAAGCGACGATCCGGCATAAGCACCCGCGCTTCGCGCAAAACCGTCAAACCTCCGATACCGCTGTCAAAAACCAGAATGGGTCTTTCGACGTCTGCGGAAGGCATGGCGGAAAAGCTCACAGCGGGTGCGTTTTTCATTCGTCCTTGTCCTTTATTGCCGGAGCTTCATTCGTGAGCTTGCGCGCACGTCCTTCCGGGGCACCCGAGCCACGCGGCTTCTTCGGTGTGAACACGTCAAGAGACGTAACAACGCCGCGTAGCAGCTTCAGCTCCGCAGATGCGAAACCGGCGCGCGTCAGTACGGCGCGCAGATTACTGACCATGATTTCCTTACGGGCTTCCGGGCGAAAATACCCTCTGACATCAAGGGCTTCTTCGAGATGATTAAAGAGTCCCTGCAACTCCTGCTTCGGCGCCATCTCAAGCTCCGGTCCACGGAACACCGTTTCAGTCTCCGTCTCAAGACCCGACTTCATCCATTCATAGGACATCAGCAAAACAGCTTGGGCGATATTCAGCGATGCGAAGGCCGGGTTGACTGGAAACGTCACCAGCTCGTCCGCCAGACCGACTTCCTCATTACTAAGACCGAAGCGTTCGCGACCAAACAGGATGCCGGTCTTTTCTCCAGTTCTAAAACGGCGGCGCAGCTCATGGCCCGCCTCCACGGCACTGCGAACCTGCTTGAAACCGTCGCGTTCGCGCGCGGTCGTCGCATAGACGAAATTCAGATCGGCGATAGCGGAAGGCAGGTCGTCATAGACCACAGCATTGTCGATCACATGATCGGCCTTGCTGGCTGCTGCCCTCGCCTTTTCGCTTGGAAATTCCTCGCGCGGATTAATGAGACGCAGTTCCGCCAGACCGAAATTCGCCATGGCGCGCGCCACCATGCCGATATTCTCCGGCAATTGCGGCTCCACCAGCACGATTGCCGGTCCTTCCGCGAGTATGGGGCGCTGTTTGTCTGTTCCTGCCATGATCTCTTCCGCATTTGCTATCGTATCGTGGCGTTTCCCTTACATAATTGACGCGGAATCGCAAAGATTCCCCTTACGTGTTTTAGGGAAAAGCCTGTGTAGTAGCCTGATAACACCTATTTGCTGCCCACTCGTGCCAGACTGTTGCCACCAGATACACATTCAAGGGAGGAAGCAATGTCCGGTAAGAAGATACTCATGCTATGCGGCGACTTTGGTGAGGACTATGAAACCATGGTCCCGTTCCAAACACTTTTGACGGTTGGCCATACGGTGCACGCCGTCTGCCCCGGCAAGAAGGCTGGCGACCATATCGCGACAGCCATTCACGACTTTGAAGGCCATCAGACCTATACGGAAAAGCCGGGCCATAATTTCACGCTGAACGCGACCTTCGCTGACGTGAAACCGGAAAGCTATGACGCGCTTGTCATTCCGGGCGGTCGCGCGCCCGAATATCTGCGTCTCGATGAGAAGGTGATCGCGGTGGTGAAGCACTTCTTCGAGGAGAACAAGCCCGTCGCCGCCGTCTGCCATGGCGCGCAATTGCTGGCCGCAGCGCGTGTTCTGGAGGGCCGCACCTGCTCGGCCTATCCAGCATGCCGCCCGGAAGTTGAGCTTGCAGGCGGCAAATATGCCGATATTCCGGTCGATCAAGCCGTCACCGATGGCAATCTCGTAACCTCGCCCGCATGGCCTGCCCATCCGGCATGGCTGTCGCAGTTTCTCGCGGTTCTGGGCACCAGGATTACGCATGGCTGATCGCAACGCCCTGCCTGTTTTCCAGCACGGTTGCAGGCAGGGCGAAACTGAGCGACAGTAAGTTTGGGAGAATGATCCGGAGAAAATCATGTGCAGGCTGTTCATCGGCGCCGATCCTGAACTCTGGCTGAGCGTGACACGTTCGCTGCGCATTGATGGTGCTGCGACAAGCGTGCGGCTGGAAAATTTCTTCTGGTGGACGCTGGAGGATATTGCGGCGCGCGACGGTCTCACAGCCACCCGCCTGATCGGCAAGCTTTACGATGAATCCCGTAACGAGGGGCATGACCTCGACAATTTCGCATCGTTCCTGCGGGTTTGCTGTGGGCGCTATCTTTCGCTGCAACTCGATGGTCTGGTTCCCACTAACAAGTCGGCTGCCATCTCCACTCTGGATGCCGATGCCATTCTGGCGAGCGAGGAGAAGAACTATCGCGAGCGGCAATCGTCATGGGAGAAATCTCACGTCAACAACCACGCCGCGTAATCTGCGCCATCCAAAAGCCGTTCCACACCTTCTCGCAAATCTCTCCCGAAATTTTGACCACCTAAACGCTCTATAGGTCAAAGAATAAGTCTCTTACGCTTTGCCTTATTCGCCGTGAGTGCTATACGGGCGCGACGTATTGAAAAAGAGGCTTCATCCATGGCAAAAATCAAGGTTGCGAACCCAGTCGTTGAACTCGACGGCGACGAGATGACCCGCATTATCTGGCAGTTCATCAAGGACAAGCTGATCCATCCCTATCTCGACGTCGATCTGAAATATTACGATCTGTCGGTTGAAAACCGCGATGCGACCAATGACCAGGTCACCATCGATGCAGCCAACGCTATCAAGGAATATGGCGTCGGCGTAAAGTGTGCGACCATCACCCCTGACGAAGCGCGCGTTGAAGAGTTCAAGCTCAAGAAGATGTGGAAGTCGCCTAACGGTACCATCCGCAACATTCTCGGCGGTGTGATCTTCCGCGAGCCTATCATCTGCAAGAACGTTCCGCGTCTCGTGCCGGGCTGGACCCAGCCGATCATCGTTGGCCGCCATGCTTTCGGCGACCAGTACCGCGCGACCGATTTCAAGTTCCCGGGCAAGGGTACGCTTTCGATCAAGTTCGTCGGTGAAGATGGCGAGACCATCGAACACGAAGTCTATCAGGCTCCGTCGGCTGGCGTGGCAATGGCCATGTACAATCTCGACGAATCGATCCGCGAATTTGCACGCGCTTCGCTGAATTACGGCTTGCAGCGCAACTACCCGGTCTATCTCTCGACTAAGAACACCATCCTCAAGGCTTATGACGGTCGCTTCAAGGACATCTTCGAAGAAGTCTATCAAACTGAATTCGCGGACAAGTTCAAGGCTGCCAAGATCTGGTACGAACACCGCCTCATTGATGACATGGTCGCTTCGGCGCTTAAGTGGTCCGGCGGCTATGTTTGGGCTTGTAAGAACTACGACGGCGACGTTCAATCGGATATCGTGGCTCAGGGCTTCGGCTCTCTCGGCCTGATGACCTCGGTTCTGATGACGCCGGATGGCAAGACGGTTGAAGCTGAAGCCGCACACGGCACCGTGACCCGTCACTACCGCCAGCATCAGAAGGGCGAGGAAACCTCGACCAACTCGATCGCTTCGATCTTCGCATGGACGCGTGGCCTTGCTCATCGCGCCAAGCTCGATGACAATGCCGAGCTGAAGCGTTTTGCCGATACGCTGGAAAAGGTCTGCGTGGACACCGTCGAAAGCGGCTTCATGACCAAGGATCTGGCCCTGCTCATCGGTCCGGATCAGCCTTGGCTCTCGACCACCGGCTTCCTCGACAAGATTGACGAGAACCTCCAGAAGGCCATGGCCGCCTGATAAAATCTTCGACTTTTATTGTCGATATGGAAAACCCGGCAGCACCGCTGCCGGGTTTTTTCATTTCCTTTTCAACGGAAAAAGCGCATTCTGCCACCTCTTACAGGGAGGATGAAATGGCTGAGTTGAAGCTCTATACCAACCCGATGTCGCGTGGACGTATTGCGCGCTGGATGCTGGAAGAGATCGGCAAACCCTATGACGTGGAAATTCTGGACTTCGGTCCGCCTATGAAAGGGCCTGACTACTGCACAATCAATCCGATGGGAAAGGTTCCCGCTCTGCGTCACGGTGATGCGGTGGTGACGGAAGTGGCTGCAATCTGCGCCTATCTGGCAACGACATTTCCAGAAGCTGGCCTGGCGCCGCATCCCAATGAGCGCGCGGATTTCTTCCGTTGGCTGTTCTTTACGTCAGGTCCTGTGGAAGCCGCCTTATCCAACCATGCGCTCGGCTTTGAAATCCCCGCAGACAAGCAGGGAATGGTCGGCTACGGCAATTACGACACCGTGGTCAACACATTGGAAAAAGCCGTTTCGCACCATCCATACATCACCGGCGACCGCTTTACGGCCGCTGACGTTTATGTCGGTTCGCACATCGGCTGGGGCCTCCGGTTTGGCACACTGCCCGCCAGAGGAGCGTTCGTCGCCTATTGGGACCGGCTGAAGGATCGCCCCGCAATGAAACGGGCTACCGAGTTGGACGAAGCAGCCGCTGCCGCCACACAGCATTGACACCGCTAACGCTGGCTGTTCAGGTCACGCAATCCAGCCAGCCAGCTCAAATGTGCGCGAGAATGCCTGCGCACCTTTCGGCGAAAACGCAATGACACGCCCCGCTTCACGACGTGCCCAGCCTTGTGAAATAAAATGGTTCAAGAGTGCCGCCCCGAGCGCTCCCCCCAGATGACTGCGTCGCTCGCTCCAGTCAAGGCAGTGACGGCAGACTGGGCGCTTGCCCTGCTCCAAAGTGGTCACATCGACGCCGAGGCAACTGAAAAACGATCTACCCTTTTCTGTCAGCACCGGCTCACTATCGTTAACAATCATTCCAAGCCGATGCGAGGCATCAAGCATTTCCACGCCACGCTCACCGGCCAGATGGTCATAGCAGATGCGTGCCTTGCGCAGCGCCTGATCTTTCGGGCCGGTCCGCACCCGCACAGCGCCAGTGCGTTGCGCAAGGCCCATAAGCCCCTCGAGGACCTGCGCCACATCTGTTCCAGAAAGCCGGAAATAGCGGTGCCGCCCCTGCTTCTCCGCAACCAGCAAATTGGCCGCATCGAGCTTTGCAAGATGTCCGCTGGCGGTTTGCAGCGTCACACCTGCGGCTGATGCAAGTTCACTGACAGTCAGTGCGCGTCCATCCATCAGTGCCGTGAGCATGTTTGCACGCGCCGGATCACCAAGGAGTGCTGCAACGGAAGCTATGATCGGGCCATCTTTCATACTTCGATGCTAACCGAACTATGAATACATTTCAATTGCTACATTGTCAGCATCGCAGACATGCATTTGAAGGAGACACGCATGATTACCTGTTTCATCCGCTATCAGATCGACCCGTTCAAGGCGGATGCCTTTGCAGAATATGCGCGCAACTGGGGACAGGCCATTCCACGCAACGGTGCAAATCTCATCGGCTATTTCGGGCCGCATGAAGGATCGTCGACAACGGCCTATGGCGTCTACTCTATCGAAAACCTTGCCGCCTATGAAGCATACCGGGCCCGGCTCGCCGCCGATCCGTTGGGGCGCGAGAACTATGAATTTGCAAGGCGGGAGCAATTCATCCGATCCGAGGACCGCATCTTCCTCAAACTGCAATCCGCACCGCATGGGGAGTTCATCAAGCCATGATCGCCGTCCTATTTGAAGTCTGGCCAGCCGATGACGACAGGCGCGGCCAATATCTCGACATTGCCGCAAGCCTGCGAAAAGACCTAGAAAAGATCGATGGCTTTTTGTTGATCGAACGGTTTCAGAGCCTGGCCGATCCCGGCAAGCTGCTCTCGCTGTCTTTCTGGCGCGACGAAGAAGCCGTGCGCGAATGGCGCAACCTGCCCTCGCATCGGGTGGCACAGGGACAGGGCCGCGATGGTGTCTTTGAGAATTACCGTTTGCGAGTAGCCAGCGTGATGCGTGACTACGGCCTGCATGAGAGAAGCGAAGCGCCGGACGATAGCCGCGCAGCACATGCCGCATAGGAAAAGCCGGGCAAAACCCGGCTTTTCCCATTTCTATATCTGACCTTAACTGATGAGAGCCTTGACGGCCGCGATTGCGTCCGCCGCTTTCGCGCCATCGGGGCCACCGGCCTGCGCCATGTCCGGGCGACCGCCGCCGCCTGCGCCTCCCAGCGCCGCCGAAGCCGCACGAACCAGATCGACTGCGCTGAAACGGCCGACCAGATCTTCCGTCACGGCAGCAACAGCACTGGCTTTGTTATCATCGCCAACGCCGATGAACAGCACCACGCCCGAGCCGACCTGCTTCTTGCCTTCATCGGCAAGCGGCTTGAGATCACGCGGGGAAACGCCGGTCACGATCTTGCCGAGGAAATTGACGCCATTCACGGCTTCAACCGCGCTGCCGCCCTCTGCCGAACCGCCGCCAAGCGCAAGCTTCTTGCGGACATCGGCAAGTTCACGTTCCAGCTTCTTACGTTCATCAAGCAGCGCATTGACACGTTCCAATGCTTCAGACGGTGTCGTTTTCAATGCGCCGGCGATGGCCTTTACGCGCTCGTCCTGCTCTTCGAGGTAAAGACGTGCTGCCTCACCCGTCAGCGCTTCCATACGCCGAACGCCAGCGGCAACCGCGCCTTCCGAAACGATGCGGACAAGGCCGATGTCTCCGGTCTGGCGCACATGCGTGCCGCCGCAAAGCTCGACTGAATAGGCCTTGCCTTTCTTCAAACCATGCTTGGCGGTGCCCATGGAAACGACGCGCACTTCATCGCCATATTTCTCACCGAACAGCGCCATGGCACCCTCGGCAATCGCATCGTCAACAGCCATCAGACGGGTGCTGACCGGAGCATTCTGCAGAATGATTTCGTTGGCGAGGCTTTCCACCTGCGTCAGTTCTTCAGCCGAAATCGGCTTCGGATGCGAAAAGTCGAAACGCAGACGATCCGGTGCAACGAGCGAGCCCTTCTGTGCGACATGGCTGCCAAGCGTTTCACGGAGTGCCTCATGCAGAAGGTGTGTCGCCGAATGGTTGGAGCGGATGCGCGTGCGGCGCACCGAATCCACTTTCAGCTCAACAGCATCGCCAGTCTTTGCCGTCCCCTTGCTAACTTCGCCGATGTGAACGAAGACGCCTTCGCCCTTCTTCTGCGTATCCTTGATTGCGATAGCAAAACCTTCCCCGGAGATCGTACCGGTGTCGCCCTGCTGGCCGCCAGATTCTCCATAGAACGGGGTCTGATTGACCACGACTGAGATAACATCACCTTCGCCAACGGACTGTACTTCTGCACCGTCGCGAACAAGTGTTGTGATAACGCCTTCGG
This sequence comes from Brucella oryzae, assembly GCF_041929965.1. Classification (NCBI taxonomy): domain Bacteria; kingdom Pseudomonadati; phylum Pseudomonadota; class Alphaproteobacteria; order Hyphomicrobiales; family Brucellaceae; genus Brucella; species Brucella oryzae. The sequence continues at coordinate 215,575 of NZ_JBHEEO010000008.1, forward strand.
CAATCTCCGTTTCATATCCGAGGAATTCCGTAGCACCGACCTTTTCCTTGATACCGAACCAGATGGTTTCCGTCGCAGCTTCGCCCGAGCCGGCCCAATTGGCGCGAGCCTCGGCCTTCTGGCGTTCCATGGCGGCACTGAAGCCATCCGTATCGACGGCGATACCGCGCTGACGTAGCGCATCCTGCGTCAGATCAAGCGGGAAGCCGTAGGTATCGTAAAGCTTGAAAGCGGTTTCACCGTCGAGGCGATCACCTTCAACCAGATTTTCCGTCGCATCCGATAACAGGCCGAGACCGCGATCCAGCGTCTTGCGGAAACGGGTCTCTTCGAGCTTGAGCGTTTCGGAGATCAGCGCGTCAGCACGGATCAACTCCGGATAGGCCTGTCCCATTTCGCGGATCAGGGCCGGCAGCAGACGCCACATCAGTGGTTCTTTCGCGCCCAAAAGCTGGGCATGACGCATTGCACGACGCATGATGCGACGCAGCACATAGCCACGGCCCTCATTGGACGGCAGGACGCCATCGGCGATCAGGAAGCTCGAAGCACGCAGATGGTCAGCAATGACACGGTGGCTGGCGCGGAATTCGCCTTCTGCCTTGACGCCGGTTGCCTCTTCCGATGCACGGATCAACGCCTTGAAGAGATCGATATCGTAGTTGTCATGCACACCCTGCAGAACCGCAGCAACGCGTTCCAGCCCCATACCGGTGTCGATGGACGGATGCGGCAAATCGATCCTCTGTTCGGGCGTGAGCTGCTCGAACTGCATGAAAACGAGGTTCCAGATTTCAATAAAACGGTCACCGTCTTCGTCAGCCGATCCCGGAGGTCCGCCCCATATATGGTCGCCATGATCGAAGAAGATTTCAGAACACGGACCGCATGGGCCGGTATCGCCCATCGCCCAGAAATTATCGCTGGTGGCAATGCGGATAATGCGATCATCGGAAAGACCGGCAATCTTCTTCCAGTAATTGGCAGCATCGTCATCCGTGTGATAAACTGTGACGAGCAGCTTGTCCTTAGGAAGGCCGAATTCCTTCGTGATCAGGTTCCAGGCGAAGCTGATGGCATCTTCCTTGAAATAGTTGCCGAACGAGAAATTGCCCAGCATTTCAAAGAAGGTATGGTGACGAGCGGTATAGCCGACATTGTCCAGATCGTTGTGCTTACCACCGGCGCGAACGCATTTCTGCGAGGTCGTGGCGCGATTATAGGAACGATGTTCAAGGCCCGTAAAAACGTTCTTGAACTGCACCATCCCCGCATTGGTGAACATCAGCGTCGGATCGTTACGCGGTACGAGCGGGCTTGATGGAACGACCTCATGCCCGTTCTTGCGGAAATAATCGAGGAATGTGGACCTTATCTCGTTGACGCCAGCCATAAGTCACCCTTGGGCTTTTTGCCCTGCACGGATACAGCTTCGCAGAAAGCTGCATCAATTATCCTGTTCAAACTCCCACAGCCACCAACGATCATCGAAGGCCCGAGGCTCTCCCGCACTGCTAGGACGTGAAATGGAGTTTTCGGTTGACCGCTTTTAACGATGCCTTGCTTTTCTGTCCAGATAAGTACGCTGCGCCATAAAAGCAATTTCCGCCAAAAGATGACAAATGCAGGCGGTAAAATCAGCACTTCCAACTTTGCAGAAATACATAGCCGCAAAACAAAGCCCCACGCAATTGCGTGGGGCTTTGATAACTCACCAGATATTGGCGATCTTACATTTCTGCAGCCTCGCCGGCATCGTCCTCCGGCCCGCCATCTTCAAGGAACTGCTCGGCAATCAGACCGGCATTCTGACGAAGTGTCGTCTCGATCTCGCGGGCAACTTCCGGATTGTCCTTGAGAAACTGCTTGGCATTCTCGCGGCCCTGCCCCAGTCGCTGGGAATTATACGAGAACCACGCACCGGACTTCTCGACGACACCGGCTTTCACGCCAAGATCAATCAGCTCACCGGTCTTGGAAACGCCAGCCCCGTACATGATGTCGAATTCGACCTGCTTGAAGGGCGGTGCAAGCTTGTTCTTGACGACCTTCACGCGGGTCTGGTTGCCAACAACTTCGTCGCGTTCCTTGATTGAACCGATACGGCGAATATCCAGACGAACCGAAGCATAGAACTTGAGAGCGTTACCGCCAGTCGTCGTTTCCGGCGAACCGAACATGACGCCGATCTTCATACGAATCTGGTTGATGAAGATCACCATGCAATTCGAACGGGAGATCGATGCAGTAAGCTTACGTAGCGCCTGGCTCATGAGACGCGCCTGAAGACCAGGCAGGGAGTCACCCATTTCGCCTTCGATCTCGGCACGTGGCGTCAGAGCCGCGACAGAATCGACCACGAGAACGTCGATAGCGCCCGAGCGCACAAGCGTATCGGTAATTTCGAGTGCCTGCTCACCCGTATCGGGCTGCGAAATCAACAGGTTTTCAAGATCAACACCTAGCTTGCGCGCATAGACCGGATCAAGTGCATGTTCCGCGTCGACGAATGCACAGATACCACCCCTCTTCTGTGCTTCCGCGATTGTATGCAACGCGAGTGTCGTCTTACCCGAACTTTCCGGTCCGTATATCTCGACAATACGTCCTTTAGGCAAACCGCCAACGCCGAGCGCGATGTCCAGCGAAAGCGATCCGGTCGATACCGTCTCGATCTCGACAACCTGATCGTTCTGGCCAAGGCGCATGATCGAGCCTTTACCGAACGCCCTTTCGATCTGCGACAATGCCGCATCAAGAGCCTTAGTCTTGTCCACTGAATTTTCCTCAACAAGTCGCAATGAATTCTGAGACATCTTACACCATCCTCTTGTCTCGCTAGAAGCCCGGCAGGCTCGTTGCCACGATCTATTTGTATCTGTTTTGTTCTCATTTGGCAATGGGTCTAACTTATTGATTAAAAAGAGTTCTGTATTTTTGTTCTATAATTGTTCCCTAATATCAGTGAATACGAAAGTAATAGAACTGTCCACCAATTAACTTAATTCAAACCAAATCGCGGAGTCTGACGATTCGCGAAAGCAAACAAAAACGCAGCCTTTCTTTCGAAAGACTGCGTTGAAGGCTTCTCAACCCGCGAAGGGAATCAGCTGGCGGCGCGAAGCGGCGAGATTTGAATTTCCACACGACGGTTCTGCGCACGTCCTTCCGGTGTTGCGTTGGTCGCAACCGGCTGGCTTGCCCCATAGCCGATGACGGCAAAGCGGCGCGGATCGATGCCCTGCGAACCAAGATAGCTTGCAACAGAAGCAGCACGACGCTGGGAGAGGCCCTGATTGTAGCTGGCGCTGCCGGTCGAATCGGTATGGCCGTAAACATCCACGAGGGTCTGGTTGAACTTGCGCAGCACAATCGCAACCGAATTCAGCGTCGGATAGAACTGGCTCTTCACCTGATCCTGATCGGTATCGAAAGTAATGCTCGAAGGCATGTTCAGAATGATCTGGTCGCCATTACGGGTCACGGACACGCCGGTGCCCTGCAACTGGGCGCGCAGTTCATTCTCCTGGCGATCCATGTAATTGCCGATTGCGCCTCCGCCGAGCGCGCCGATACCGGCACCGATCAGCACGGCATTGCGCTGCGCACGGCTGGAACCACCGACCATCAAACCACCCAAAGCACCGACAGCCGCACCAATCGCAGCGCCGCCTGCGGTGTTCGACATCTTCTGTTCCCCAGTATAGGGATCGGTGGTGCAGCCTGCCAGAAACGTGGCGGCGAAAAGGGCAATACCGGTCTTCTTCAGCATGAAATGGTTATCCTCAATTAGCGATTCCACTCGCACGATAGTAGCGATTAAGGCCGGATGGTATTTCAAATGTAAGTTTGAATCTGGCCATTGGCTTTTTAACTTAAGCCGCCGCAACTACGCAACTGCGCGGCATAACGATTGGCCATCGACTGTGCACGTTTTGCACCATTGAGGGCTGTAGCGTTCCCCCGCCACGCACCCCGCGCATAACCGCCATGGCCCGAATAATAGGCGAGATAAAGGCTGTAGGCATCGGCCCGGTTGATGCCGTTCTTCTGATAGCTTTGATAGTGATACCAGCCAACGAAATGAATAGCATCCGCAAAATTGGTGCGCGATGCGGTCCAGCGACCTGTTTCCCGCTTATAGCGGTCCCAGGTGCCATTCAACGCCTGCGAATAGCCATAGGCACTGGAAGCCCGTTTCCACGGAATAATCCAGAGGATCTTGGTGCGTGGTGGGCGGGCGTAAGGCTGGAACCCGGACTCGGTATAAATCGTAGCCATCAGAACCGGAACCGGAACGCCGAATTCCCGCGAAACCCGCGTGGCAGCCGTCTGCCAGTTATTGAACCAACCGTCGCGTTGATCGAAGACCGCACACACATTGTTGACCTGCCGTGGAGCGGTCGCGCAGCCTCCTAGGATCACGAGCGCGACGAGAAACAAAACGCGCATCATGGAAAACCTCGTCTCTTTGCAAAGATTGATAAAGCGTAAAGATTAAAAAGACCTTTCTAACGATGGGCCAGCGGTTCCCGACCGCTTCAAACCCGCGTGAAGACGCAAAAACAAAAGCCGCCCAAGGCGATGCAGGCGGCTCAAACTGTGGATGAATGTGGATAACTATGGGGACAGAGCGTTTCCATCAAAAGTGAACCCGCTCCGGACGTCAGCGTCGTCCCTGACGCTCCTGCCGCAACCGCGCCCAATATTCCAGGCGCTTGCGAATATCCCGCTCAAAGCCCCGCTCCGGCGGATCGTAGAATTTCTGCCTGCCCATGTTTTCCGGAAAATAGTCCTGCCCCGAAAAGGCGTCGGGCTGGTCATGGTCGTAAGCGTAGCCCTCTCCATACCCCTCATTCTTCATCAGCTTGGTCGGTGCATTGAGAATATGCTTCGGCGGCAGCAGAGAACCGTTTTCCCTGGCGGCGCGCATCGAGGCTTTATAGGCCACATAGACGGCGTTCGACTTCGGGGCCGTCGCGAGATAGACGCAGGCCTGCGCCAGCGCCAGTTCCCCTTCCGGTGAGCCCAGATAGTCATAGGCATCCTTGGCGGCATTGCAGATGACCAGAGCCTGCGGGTCAGCAAGGCCGATATCTTCAACCGCCATGCGTACAAGCCGCCGCCCGAGATATAGCGGATCTTCGCCCGCATCGAACATACGGGAAAGATAATAGAGCGCCGCGTCGGGGTCCGACCCCCGCACGGATTTGTGCAGCGCCGAAATCAGATTGTAATGCCCGTCCTGGCCCTTGTCATATACTGGAGCCCGGCGCTGCACGACATCCTGCAACTTTTCCGCAGTAAACACTTCGTCAGGACGGGCCGCACGCCAGACTTCCTCGGCAAGTGTCAGTGCAGCGCGCCCATCGCCATCAGCCATGCGAATGAGGCTTGCCCGCGCTTCCTCGTCCAGTGGCAGGGAACGTTCTTCCTGCTCTTCGGCACGGGTCAGAAGCGTTGCAATACTCTCGCCGTCATGAGGATGGAAAGTCAGCACTCTCGCCCGGGACAAAAGAGCGGCATTGAGCTCGAAAGACGGGTTTTCCGTCGTGGCGCCGATCAGGATAACGGTGCCATCTTCCATGACCGGCAGAAACGAATCCTGCTGTGCACGATTGAAGCGATGAATTTCGTCTACGAAAAGCAGTGTCTGGCGTCCCGACATGCGTCGCGCGCGGGCCGATTCAAAGACCTTCTTGAGATCGGCAACGCCGGAGAAAATCGCCGAAATCTGCTCAAAAGCCAGATCGGTCTCGCCCGCCAGCAGGCGGGCAACAGTCGTCTTGCCTGTGCCTGGAGGCCCCCAGAAGATCATGGAGCCGAGCGAGCCGGACGCGATCATCCGTGTCAGAACGCCTTCAGGCCCGGTCAGATGTTCCTGACCGGTTACTTCCGACAAATGTTTCGGGCGCAGGCGGTCAGCAAGCGGCCGGTTGCGGTCCGCATTGGGATCAGCCGCTGCTGAAAAAAGGTCGCTCATTTCATTCGCTCGATCGATAAATTAAATGCCGCTTCAGGCATAATGCGACCCGAAGCGGCATGCAACTTTTGGCGCTATGCCGGTACCTTTTTAACGCACGAACTGGCGCAAAAGCGTTCCGTTGCGCTCCACCTCAAGCCGCCAGGCAAGACCGCGCCCCGCATCCAGTATCGCAGTCATATCTCCCACGGTGCGGATAGGGTTTCCATTGATGCTGCGAACAATATCACCGGGACGCAATCCGAGCCTTGCTGCTGGCGAACCGGAATAGACATCGACAACGGCCACCCCCTGGCTATCGCGTTTGAGACGCAGTTTTGCAGCCGTCGAAGGCGTGAGTTCAAGCACGGAGGCACCCGCAAAAGGATTATCGCCCTCGATGACCTGCGGCGCGGTTTCCTTAACTTCAGGCGCCTTTGAAAGCTTCACCGGGATGGTCTGGTTCTTTCCGCCCCGCATGATTTCAACCGACACGGTGTTACCAATGCCGGCTGTCGACAGACGATAACCGAGCACATCCTGATTATCGACGCGAACGCCCTGAACGGACAAAACCACATCGCCGATTTTCAGCCCTGCCGCTTCCGCCGGGCCACCTTTTGCTACAGCGGTAATCAAAGCCCCGTAGGGCTTCTCCATGCCGAGCCCTTCGGCCAGATCGGCGGTCACGCCTTGAAAAGTCGCGCCGATATAGGGGCGCTCAAAACTTTTGCTGCCATTCTGCGCTGCTTCCACAACGGCACGAACCATATTGGAGGGAATTGCAAAGCCAATGCCTACGGAGCCGCCCGACCGCGAATAGATCGCCGTATTGATGCCGATCAGCCGCCCGCGCATATCGATCAATGCGCCACCGGAATTCCCCGGATTGATGGCGGCATCCGTCTGGATAAAAAAGTCGAAATCGGAAATGCCGACTTGCGTACGCGATTGCGCCGATACGATACCGCTCGTCACAGTCTGTCCCACGCCGAACGGATTACCAATGGCCAGCACCAGATCGCCGACTTCGACATCATCGGAATTGCCAAGCCCCAGTACCGGAAACTTGTCCTTGGCTTCGATCTTGAGAACAGCAAGATCTGTGGTTTCATCACGCAGTAGCAGCTTGCTTTCAAACTCGCGCCCATCCGACAACGCCACCTTGATCTCATCGGCATCCTTGATGACGTGGTTGTTCGTCACAACGATGCCCGAACTGTCGACGATCACCCCGGAACCAAGCGATTGCTGGATACGCGGTTTGCTCTCCCCGAACTGTCGCCCGAAGAACTGCTCGAAAAAGGGATCGCCCGCGAATGGAGAACGCGCTTGCACCTGACGCGCGGCATAGACATTCACAACAGCGGGTGTGGTTTCCTTCACGAGCGGAGCGAAGGACAACTGCATATCGGCGCGGCTGAGCGGTATCTGCTTCTGAGTCGCATCCTGCGCCATGGCGGACGGCACGGCCAGTCCGATGGATGCCAGCACAAAACCCAATATACTCAAACGTCGCCACTTCATGCACATACTCCGCTTTTCAAGCTCGCCGCCACTTCCACCAGAGGTGGCGGGACTCGTTGTCCAAATGTAATCAACTGAGGCCAAGGATAAAGGGCTACATTGTGACCTTGAACAGAAGTCGGTGCAATTTTCCGTCAACTAGGTATCGAGACCGCAAATCCGCAAATAAAAAGGGCCGCACAAGGCGACCCTTTTCAATAGTCAGAAACAGTACAGATTATGCTGCGTCTGCTTCAGCAGCTTGTTCGGCTTCTACGCGGGCGCGGTCAGCCTTGCCCTTTGCATCGACATCGCGTTCCACGAATTCAACAACGGCCAGAGGCGCATTGTCGCCAGCGCGGAAGCCGGCTTTCATGATGCGGATGTAGCCGCCGTTGCGGGTTGCATAGCGAGCAGCCAGCGTATCGAACAGCTTTGCGACGAGCTTGACGTCGCGAATAGCTGAGATAGCCTGACGGCGGGCATGCAGATCGCCGCGCTTGCCGAGCGTGACAAGCTTTTCAACGATCGGGCGAATTTCCTTAGCTTTTGGAAGCGTCGTCACAATCTGCTCGTGTTCGATAAGCGAAGCAGCCATGTTGGCGAACATCGCCTTGCGGTGCGAGGCAGTGCGGTTCAGCTTACGGTATCCGTTACCGTGACGCATGAGCCTTCTCCTTAATTAGTTCTAGCCGGAATATTTCCGGTCACATTTTCGTTTTACGCATTATCCGACGCGAAACCGCTTCGCACTTTCGCTGGAAATGCTCAGTATTGGTCTTCGTAGCGCTTTGCGAGATCTTCGATATTTTCCGGCGGCCAGGACGGAATTTCCATACCGAGATGGAGACCCATCGATGCCAGAACTTCCTTGATCTCGTTGAGCGACTTGCGGCCGAAATTCGGAGTCCGCAACATTTCGGCTTCCGTCTTCTGGATCAGATCGCCGATATAGACGATGTTGTCGTTCTTCAGGCAGTTTGCCGAACGAACGGACAGCTCGAGTTCGTCCACCTTCTTGAGCAGAGCCGGGTTGAAAGCCAGTTCCGCAACCTGTTCCTGCGGAGCTTCCTTCTGGGGCTCTTCGAAGTTGACGAAGATCGCCAGCTGATCCTGGAGAATACGAGCAGCATAGGCCACTGCGTCTTCACCACTGACCGAGCCGTTTGTCTCGATGTTCAGCGTCAGCTTGTCATAATCGAGAACCTGACCTTCACGGGTGTTCTCAATCTTGTACGACACCTTGCGAACCGGAGAATAGAGGCTATCAACCGGGATAAGCCCGATAGGAGCGTCTTCAGCACGGTTGCGGTCGGCAGGCACATAGCCCTTGCCGGTGTTGACGGTGAATTCCATGCGGATTTCAGCGCCTTCGTCCAGCGTGCAGATGACGTGATCCGGGTTGAGGATCTCGACATCGCCGACAGTCTGAATGTCGCCAGCCGTAACGACGCCTGGGCCTTCCTTGCGGACAACCATGCGCTTCGGGCCCTCGCCTTCCATACGGATGGCGATTTCCTTGACGTTCAGAACGATATCCGTAACGTCTTCGCGGACGCCCGGGATCGAAGAGAATTCATGCAGAACGCCATCAATCTGAATGGCGGTCACGGCAGCGCCGCGAAGCGACGACAGAAGCACGCGACGCAGAGCATTGCCGAGCGTCAGACCAAAGCCGCGTTCCAGCGGTTCAGCAACGACGGTTGCATGCGTGCGGGAGCCGTTGGTGATGAATTCCACCTTGTTCGGCTTGATGAGTTCCTGCCAGTTCTTCTGGATCATGTAAGTATCCCTCTATCAATCGTCGCTACCATCCTATCGTAGCGATCAAGTGTAGAAACCGCAGAGGAGCCCCGAACTTAAAAAGCCCGAGGCTCGTACGGCATGTGAACGAGGATTAGACCCGGCGCTTCTTGCGCGGACGGCAACCGTTGTGCGGGATCGGCGTAACATCGCGGATCGACGTGATCACAAAGCCGGCAGCCTGAAGGGCGCGCAGCGCGGATTCACGGCCAGAGCCCGGTCCGCAAACCTCGACTTCGAGGGAGCGCATGCCGTGTTCCTGAGCCTTCTTGGCGCAATCTTCGGCAGCGATCTGAGCGGCAAACGGGGTCGACTTACGCGAACCCTTGAAACCCTGGGCACCGGCAGACGACCAGGCAATCGCATTGCCCTGAGCATCAGTGATGGTGATCATGGTGTTGTTGAACGTCGAATTTACGTGGGCAACGCCCGACGAGATGTTTTTACGCTCGCGACGGCGAACGCGCGTGGCTTCCTTGGCCATGACAGTCCTTTCAATCGATCTCTACACCGCCGTAATTCCAGCGGCTACACCGGTCCTCAGACAAGGACCAGCATCAAACCCAACCGGCGCACCGGAAAGGCCCGACGGAACATATGTCCCGTCGAAATTACTTCTTCTTGCCTGCGATTGCCTTCGCCGGACCCTTACGGGTGCGTGCGTTGGTGTGCGTGCGCTGGCCGCGAACCGGCAGCGAACGACGATGACGCAGACCGCGGTAGCAGCCCAGGTCCATCAGGCGCTTGATATTCATCGAAACTTCACGACGCAGGTCACCTTCGACCTGGTAGTCAGCATCGATTGCTTCGCGGATCTGAAGGACTTCAGCATCCGACAGCTGGTTAACGCGACGATCGTCAGCGATGCCGACCTTCGTTACGATTTCCCGAGCAAATTTCGGTCCGATCCCGTGGATGTACTGAAGCGCAATAACAACGCGCTTGTTCGTCGGGATGTTGACGCCAGCGATACGTGCCACGTCTGTTCTCCTTGAGTTATAAAAAATTCCATCTGGCAGATGCGATCAACCAGACAGCATTAAACGACCGGTACCGGCCTCTTTCGATTTCCGCCGCTACCCGCCATTCAAAACCAGTTGAAGTGGCGCAGTCTTTGACGGAATCGCCCGAAAAAGTCAACTCTTAAACGTCCGTAAAGCCATGAAACCCGGCCTACGGACGAATCAATCAACTTCTGGAAGCAATAAACGGGCAGAAAATGCTTCACGCTTTCCCTGCCCGTATTGGATCGAAGCTTCTTCAAGCCCCTTCAATTTTCACGCCGGAACCAGAATTCTTTCGATTTCGGCGGTGACTTCTTCAACCGGCGCCATACCGTTGATGACGCGCAGTTCGCCGGTTCCGGCATAATAGCTCGAGAGCGGCGCGGTCTTTTCGCGGTACTCCACGAGACGCTTGCGGAAGGCTTCCGGGTTATCGTCCGAGCGGACTTGACCACCCTTGGCAATAGTTTCAGCCACGCGGCTCTCCATCCGCTTGACCAGAGCATTCTCGTCGACTTTCAGCTCGATGACCGCATCGAGCTTGAGGCCCTTCTCCGCCAGCATCGTTCCCAGAGCCTGGGCTTGCGGCACGGTGCGCGGATAGCCGTCAAGGATAAAACCGTTCGCGCAGTCAGGAGCGTCGATCCGCTCCGAAACGATCTGGTTCACGATCTCGTCGGAAACCAGTTGCCCGGCATCCATCACGGCCTTGGCGCGCTTCCCGATTTCGCTCTGCTGGGCGACTGCTGCACGCAGCATGTCGCCGGTCGAAAGCTGAGGAATTCCATGCTTCTTGGTAAGAAGTCCAGCCTGCGTCCCCTTACCTGCTCCGGGCGGCCCAAGAAGTATCAGTCTCATTTATTGCGTTTCCCACCTCTGAGTTTGGACTTCTTGATCAACCCTTCGTACTGATGGGCGATCAGATGCCCCTGAATTTGCGCAACCGTATCGAGCGTCACGCTCACAACGATCAGCAGCGAGGTACCGCCAAGATAGAACGGCACACCAGTTGCGGAAATCAGGAATTCCGGCAGGAGACAGACAAGCACGATATAGATGGCGCCGACAACAGTGATACGTGTCAGTACATAGTCTATATATTCGGCAGTACGCTCACCCGGGCGGATGCCGGGAATAAAGCCGGAATGCTTCTTGAGCTGGTCAGCGGTGTCCTTGGGATTGAACACAATGGCCGTATAGAAGAAGCAGAAGAATGCCATCAATGCAGCATAGAACAGCATGTAAAGCGGCTGACCATGACCGAGTGCATTGAGAATGGTAGTTGCCCAGGCAGGCATTTCTGTCGTGTTGGCAAAGCCAGCAACCGTCGCAGGCAGAAGCAGCAGCGACGAGGCGAAAATCGGAGGGATAACGCCTGCGGTATTGAGCTTCAGCGGCAGATGCGACGTATCGCCCTGGAACATGCGGTTGCCGACCTGACGCTTCGGATACTGAATCAGAAGACGGCGCTGCGCGCGTTCCACGAAAACAATAACCGCGATCAACACGATGGCAAGAATGATAACGCCCAGAATGAGGCCCGTCGACAGCGCGCCGGTACGGCCCAGTTCCAGCGTGCCGGAGATAGCATGCGGCAGATTGGCCACGATACCCGAGAAGATGATCAGCGAGATACCGTTGCCGATACCGCGTGCAGTGATCTGCTCACCGAGCCACATCAGGAACATGGTGCCGCCGACAAGGGTAATCACCGACGAAACCACGAAGAAAGGCCCCGGATTGGTGACAATGCCATTACCGGACTGCAAGCCAACCGAAATCGCGTAGGCCTGAACAAGCGCCAGAAGCACCGTGCCGTAACGCGTATACTGATTGATGATCTTGCGACCCGCCTCGCCTTCCTTCTTCAGCGCTTCAAGAGACGGCACAACCGACGTCATGAGCTGCACGATGATGGAGGCAGAGATATAGGGCATGATGCCGAGCGCGAAAATGGCCATACGACCGACTGCGCCACCGGCGAACATGTTGAAAAGTCCGAGCACACCCTGGCTATGCTGCTGGAAAGCCTGCGCAAGCGCGTCAGGATTAATGCCGGGAAGCGGAATATAGGTGCCGAACCGGTATACGAGCAAAGCACCCAGCGTGAACCAGATGCGCTTCTTGAGTTCTTCTGCCTTCGAGAAAGCCGAAAAATTGAGATTGGAAACTAGCTGTTCAGCAGCCGATGCCATTAAATTTCTCCGGTGAAAAGTCTCCGGTCCTCCGCCCCCTTTTGCGCAATCTATAGCGGTCGCGCCTCGAGACTAAAAAGACCCTACCCAGATATGCGCATTGGCATAAATGTGCAAGCGGCGGCACTAAGGCCGCCGCTTTTTATTTTTGTATCGAAGCCTTATTCGGCAGCGGCTTCAGGAAGCTTGATGCTACCGCCGGCCTTTTCGATCTTTTCGACCGCGGCCTTGGAAGCACCGGCCACCTCGAAAGCAACCTTTGCCTTCAGCTCGCCGTCCGAAAGGATGCGAACACCGTCTTTGGCGCGGCGAATCACGCCAGCAGCCTTCAGCGAATCGAGGTTCACAACAGCCTTGGCGTCAAGCTTGCCTGCATCGATAGCGGCCTGAATACGGCCGAGCGACACAACGTTGAAGCTCTTTGCGAAGATGTTGGTAAAGCCGCGCTTCGGCAAACGGCGGTAGATTGGCATCTGGCCGCCTTCGAAGCCATTGATCGAGACGCCCGAACGGGACTTTTGACCCTTGACGCCGCGACCACCGGTCTTGCCGGTGCCCGAACCGATACCGCGGCCAACACGCTTGCGTGCCTTGACCGAACCTGGCTTGTCACGCAGATCGTTGAGTTTCATATCTCTGTCTCCCTGCGCTATCACGCCTCGTCCACAACGCGAACGAGGTGTGGAAGCTTGGCGATCATGCCACGAACTGCCGGAGTGTCTTCCAGCGTGCTGCGGCGGTGCATTTTGTTAAGACCCAGACCGATCAGCGTTGCGCGCTGTTCGGCTGGACGACGGATTGGGCTTCCGATCTGCTCGACCGTAACCGTCTTGCCCTTCTTCTCAGCCATCACTCAAATCCCTTGTCTATGGCGTATCCGGCGGCCTGATCGGCCCCGGACGAACACAAACTATCGGCTATTCTTCCGAACCGACCACATCATGGCGGCGAGCCTGAAGGGTCGAGTACTTGATGCCGCGCTGTGCAGCGATGTCCTTCGGATGCATCTGATGCTTCAGAGCATCGAACGTCGCACGAACCATGTTGTAAGGGTTCGACGAACCGAGCGACTTGGCCACAACGTCCTGAACGCCGAGCGTTTCGAACACTGCACGCATCGGACCACCGGCGATGATACCCTTACCAGCAGGAGCTGCGCGAAGCAGAACCTTGCCGGCGCCGTGACGGCCTTCGACATCGTGGTGCAGCGTACGGCCCGAACGCAGCGGTACGAAGATCATGTCGCGCTTGGCAGCTTCCGTAGCCTTACGGATAGCTTCCGGCACTTCACGCGCCTTGCCATGACCGAAGCCGACGCGACCCTTCTGGTCGCCAACAACGACGAGTGCAGCAAAACCGAAGCGACGGCCGCCTTTGACGACCTTGGCAACACGGTTGATGTGAACGAGCTTATCGACGAATTCGCTGTCGCGCTCCTCACGGCCGCGATCTTCGCGGTTACGTTCTCTCTGTGCCATATCCTGATTTCCTTTTTCTTTTCCGGAAGCACAAATGCTAATTAGAAGCTGAGGCCGCCTTCGCGGGCAGCTTCGGCGAGAGCCTTCACACGGCCGTGGTAAATGAAAGCACCACGGTCGAACACTACGTCCTTGACGCCAGCCTTGGCGGCGCGCTCAGCAACCAGCTTGCCAACAGCAGCGGCTGCTGCGGAGTCGGCGCCAGTCTTGAGCTTGCCCTTGAGGTCGCCATCGAGGGTCGAAGCGGCCGCAAGCGTAACGCCGCGGACGTCGTCGATGATCTGGGCGTAGATGTTCTTGGAAGAACGGTGCACGCTGAGACGCGGACGGCCATTGGCGACAGCCTTGACCTGGCGGCGTACACGAGCAGCGCGACGCTGCAAAGTTTCTTTTGGCGATGCCATGACGCGCTTCCCTTACTTCTTCTTGCCTTCTTTGCGGACGATCTTCTCGCCAGCATACTTGACGCCCTTGCCCTTATAAGGCTCGGGGCCGCGATATTCGCGGATCTCAGCCGCGACCTGACCGACCTGCTGCTTGTCGATACCCGAAACGACGATTTCTGTCGGCTTCGGAACTGCAACCGTGATGCCAGCAGGCACGTCATAGACCACTTCATGGCTGAAGCCGAGCGAAAGCTGCAGGTTCTTGCCCTGCATGGCAGCGCGGTAACCAACGCCGCTGATTTCGAGCTTCTTTTCGAAGCCGTCCTTCACGCCAACAAAAATGTTGGAGATCATCGTGCGGGACATGCCCCACTTTGAACGAGCTTCCTTCGACTGGTCGCGCGGATCGACGCTGACAGCGCCGTCTTCCATCTTGACCAGAACTTCATCGTGCACGACGAAGGAGAGTTCACCCTTCGCGCCCTTGGCCTTGACGATCTGCCCATCAACACTGGCGGTCACGCCTGCCGGGACCGGCACGGGTTTTTTACCGATACGAGACATTTTAATACCTGTCTTTTATCTGTTCGCTGTCGACCGCATCAGAAGATGCGGCAGAGCAGCTCACCACCAACGTTTTGTTCACGGGCTTCATGATCCGCCATAACACCCTTCGGCGTGGAGAGGATCGAGATGCCGAGGCCGTTTGCGACCTGCGGGATCGACTTAACCGACACGTAAACGCGACGGCCAGGCTTCGATACGCGGCTGATCTCACGGATAACCGGAACACCTTCGTAGTACTTCAGTTCGATTTCGATCTCGGCCTTGCCGTTCACGAATTCACTCTGCGTGTATCCGCGGATGTAGCCTTCGGACTGAAGGACATCAAGAACACGAGCGCGCAGCTTGGAAGCCGGGGTCGTAACCTTCGTCTTCTTGCGGCCTACTGCGTTACGAATACGGGTCAGCATGTCGCCGATAGGATCTGACACAGACATATGCTACTCCTTACCAGCTCGACTTGACGATGCCCGGGATCTGACCGAGCGAACCCAACTGACGAAGCGCAATACGCGACATCTTCAGTTTACGGTAATAACCACGCGGACGGCCCGAAACTTCGCAACGATTGCGAATACGAACCTTCGATGAATTGCGCGGCAGTTCGGCAAGCCGGATCGTGGCGCGGAAGCGCTCTTCCAGCGGAAGGCCCTGATCCATGACGATCGCCTTCAGACGTGCACGCTTGCCAGCGTGACGCTTAACCAACTTTTCGCGGCGCTTGTTTTTTTCGACTGCGCTAGTCTTGGCCATATTAATATACCTCGCTACGCTTGCCGTTACTGCCGGAAGGGGAAGTTGAATGCACGCAGAAGAGCGCGCGCTTCATCATCCGTCTTGGCGGTCGTGCAAACGATGATGTCCATGCCCCAGATCTGATCAACCTTATCGTAGTTGATTTCCGGAAACACGATGTGCTCCTTGATGCCCATGGCATAGTTGCCACGTCCGTCAAAGCTCTTCGGGTTCAGTCCGCGGAAGTCGCGAACGCGAGGAAGAGCGATCGTGATAAAACGATCAAGGAATTCGTACATGCGATCCTGACGAAGGGTGACCTTCGTGCCGATCGGCATGCCTTCACGCAACTTGAACGTCGCGATCGAGTTACGGGCGCGGGTGATAACAGCCTTTTGACCGGCAATCAAGCCAAGGTCTTCAGCGGCAATCGCCGGCTTCTTGGAGTCGCCAGTGGCTTCGCCAACGCCCATGTTGAGGACAACCTTGGTGATGCGCGGAATCTGCATCTCGTTGTCATATTTGAATTCTTCAAGCAGAGCCTTACGAATGCTTTCATTGTAAAGCTTCTTGAAGCGGGGAAGTGCCTTAGCTTCAGCCATCGATCAGCGCTCCAGAACGTTTTGCGACACGAACCTTCTTGCCGTCCTCGACGCGGAAACCGACGCGAGTCGGCTTGCCGTCCTTGGGGTCAGCAATTGCCAGATTGGACAGGTGGATCGGCGCTTCCTTGGAGATGATGCCGGCTTCCTGTGTCTGGGTCTGACGCTGATGACGCTTCACGATGTTGATACCGCGAACAAGCGCCTGCTCGTCCTTCGGCATAACCTTGAGAACTTCGCCCTTACGGCCCTTGTCCTTACCGGACAGCACGACAACGCTGTCGCCTTTGCGAATCTTCTGCATCGTCTTGCTTCCTTACAGAACTTCCGGGGCCAGCGAGATGATCTTCATGTGGTTCTTTGCGCGGAGTTCGCGCGGAACCGGTCCGAAGATACGCGTGCCGATCGGCTCTTTCTTGTTATCGATGAGAACGGCTGCATTGTTATCGAAACGAATAACGCTGCCGTCCGGACGACGGATATCCTTGGCGGTGCGTACAACAACCGCCTTCATCACGTCACCCTTTTTGACGCGGCCGCGCGGAATAGCTTCCTTGATCGACACCACAATGATGTCGCCGACGGAAGCGTAACGCCGCTTCGAGCCGCCCAGCACCTTGATGCACATGACACGACGTGCGCCGGAATTATCCGCCACGTCGAGGTTTGTTTGCATCTGAATCATGACTGGCCGCCTTCTTTCCTCTCAGCTGGTTAAGGGCTCCTGCCCTACCTAAGCTGCGTGTTTATAATTTAGCCTGCTGCTTCGTTCGTGAGAACGACCCAGCGTTTGTCCTTCGAGATCGGAGCAGATTCCTGGATAGAAACCTGATCGCCAACCTTGAACTGGTTGTTCTCGTCATGCGCCTTGTATTTCTTGGACTGACGCACGGTCTTCTGGAGAAGCGGATGCGAATAGCGGCGCTCAACCTTGACCACAACAGTCTTGTCATTTTTGTCGCTGACGACAACGCCCTGCAGAACGCGTTTAGGCATTATATTTTTTCCTTATGCCTTGCTTGCGGCCGCCTTCTGGCGGGCAATAGTCTTGATACGCGCGATGTCGCGGCGAACCTGCTTCACGCGCGCGGTTTTTTCGAGCTGGCCGGTAGCCTTCTGAAAGCGCAGATTGAACTGCTCTTTCTTCAGTGCGGCCAGCTCGTCGTTCATCTGATCGGTGCTTTTCGCCCGAACGTCTGCGGCTTTCATAGTTGCCTCTCCTTATTCAGCAATGCGCTGGATAAAGCGCGTCTTGATCGGCAACTTTGCGGCGCCGAGTCTGAGGGCTTCGCGTGCCACATCTTCGGGTACGCCGTCAAGTTCAAACATCACGCGACCTGGTGCCACACGGCATGCCCAGTAGTCAACCGAACCCTTACCTTTACCCATACGGACTTCGGTAGGCTTCGAAGTTACCGGCAGGTCAGGGAAGATGCGGATCCACACACGACCGGCACGCTTCATGTGACGGGTGATCGCGCGGCGGGCCGCTTCGATCTGACGTGCAGTGACGCGTTCCGGCTCAACGGCCTTCAAACCGAATGCACCGAAATTCAGATCCGTGCCGCCTTTCGAGTTGCCGTGGATACGGCCCTTGAACTGCTTGCGGAACTTGGTGCGCTTAGGCTGCATCATTGTTCTCTACTCCAAATTTCTCGCCCGCGGCCCGCTTTTTAAGCGTTTTCGCGGCGGCGGTTCGACGAGGAACCCTGATTGTCACCCTCGACCGCACGACGCTCGGAAGCCATCGGATCATGTTCAAGGATCTCGCCCTTGAAGACCCAAACCTTCACGCCGCAGATACCATAAGCGGTCTTCGCTTCTGCCGTGCCGTAGTCGATATCGGCGCGCAGCGTGTGAAGCGGAACGCGCCCCTCACGGTACCATTCCATGCGAGCGATTTCCGCGCCACCCAGACGACCCGAGCAGTTGATACGGATACCTTCGGCTCCAAGACGCATTGCCGACTGAACGGCACGCTTCATGGCGCGACGGAATGCCACACGGCGTTCGAGCTGCTGGGCGATCGACTGAGCGATCAGCGTCGCGTCGACTTCCGGCTTGCGAACTTCGACGATGTTGAGCGACGTATCGGCATTGGTCATCTCGGAAAGCTTCTTGCGGAGCTTTTCGATGTCTGCGCCCTTCTTGCCGATGATGATGCCCGGACGAGCCGAGTGGATCGTCACACGGCACTTCTTGTGCGGACGCTCAATTACGATCTTGGAGATCGCAGCCTGCTTGAGTTCCTCGGTGAGGAACTCGCGGATCTTGACATCTTCATGCAGCAACTTGCCGTACTCACCGGTATTTGCGTACCAACGCGAATCCCAGGTGCGGTTGATGCCGAGACGAAGACCGATCGGATTAATCTTCTGACCCATTATGCGGCCTCCCCTTTTTCCGCGACTTCGCGGACAACAATGGTGAGATGCGAAAACGGCTTCTCGATACGGCTCGCGCGGCCACGGCCACGGACGTGGAAGCGCTTCATGACAATCGACTTGCCCACATAGGCTTCGGCGACGATCAGGGAATCGACGTCGAGGTCATGGTTGTTTTCAGCATTCGCAATAGCGGACTGGAGCGTCTTCTTGACCGTATCGGCGATCCGCTTGCGCGAGAACGTCAGATCGGCAAGTGCCGCATTCACCTTCTTGCCGCGGATCATGCTCGCAACAAGGTTCAGCTTCTGCGGGCTGACGCGCAGCGTACGGGCAACAGCTTGCGCTTCGTTGTCCTTGAGCTGACGGGGAGCTTTAGCCTTGCCCATCGTTACTTCCTCTTCGACTTCTTGTCCGCACCGTGACCGTAATAGGTACGGGTCGGTGCAAATTCACCGAACTTGTGTCCAACCATTTCTTCCGAAACCGACACCGGCACATGCTTGTTGCCGTTGTAGACGCCGAAAGTCAGACCGACAAACTGCGGCAGGATGGTGGAGCGGCGGCTCCACATCTTGATAACTTCATTACGACCGCCTTCGCGTACCTTCTCAGCCTTCTTGAGAAGATAGCCGTCGACAAACGGACCTTTCCAAACTGAACGAGCCACTTTAGACTACCTCTCTTACTTCTTGCGCTGATGGCGCGAACGCATGATGAACTTGTCGGTCGCCTTGTTCGAGCGCGTCTTCTTGCCCTTCGTAGGCTTGCCCCACGGAGTGACAGGGTGACGACCACCCGATGTACGACCTTCACCACCACCATGCGGGTGATCGACCGGGTTCATTGCAACACCGCGAACGTGCGGACGCTTGCCACGCCATACCGAACGACCGGCCTTGCCGTCGTTGATGTTGCCATGCTCCGGGTTGGACACTGCGCCGACCGAAGCGAAGCAGGCACCTGGAACCAGACGCTGTTCACCGGAGTTGAGGCGCAAAATAGCCATACCCTGATCGCGACCGACGAGCTGCGCGTAGGTGCCGGCCGAACGGGCGATCTGACCGCCCTTACCCGGCTTCAGCTCGACGTTGTGAATGATCGTGCCGACCGGCATCGAAGCGAGCGGCATTGCGTTGCCCGGCTTCACGTCAACAGAGTTGCCTGCAACGACCTTGTCACCAACAGCAAGACGCTGCGGAGCCAAGATGTAAGCCAGTTCGCCGTCTTCGTAACGGATCAGTGCGATGAACGCGGTACGGTTTGGATCGTATTCCAGACGTTCAACAGTACCGACAACGTCAAGCTTGCGACGCTTGAAGTCGACGAAACGGTACGAACGCTTGTGACCGCCGCCCTGAAAGCGAACAGTGATACGACCGGTATTGTTGCGGCCACCCTTCTTGGACAGGCCTTCGGTCAGGGACTTGACCGGCTTGCCCTTGTAGAGTTCCGAACGGTCCACGATGACCAGCTGGCGCTGGCCTGGCGTGATCGGATTAAAATGCTTGAGTGCCATTGTCTCTTACTCCATGGCCTCTCAGAGACCGGTCGAAACGTCGATGCTCTGGCCTTCGGCCAAAGTAACGATCGCTTTCTTGACGTCGCTCTGGCGCCCGATAAGGCCGCGGAACCGCTTGACCTTACCCTTGCGCACTGCAGTGTTGACTGCGGTAACCTTGACGCCGAACAGCGCTTCGACTGCAGCCTTGATTTCCGGCTTCGTTGCCTTGCGGGCGACGTTGAAGACGACCTGGTTGTGTTCGGAAACCATGGTGGACTTCTCGGTGATAACCGGGCTGACGATCACGTCGTAATGGCGAAGATCAGTCATTTGAAACGCTCCTCAAGTGCCTCGACAGCCGCCTTGGAAAGAACGAGCTTGCCGCGGCGAAGGATGTCGTAAACATTGATGCCCTGCACTGGCAGAACGTCGATGTTCGGGATGTTCGAAGCCGCGCGCTGGAAGTTCACGTCGATCTGCGCACCGCCGATGAGGAGTGCATTTTCAAGACCGAGCTTGGCGAACTGCGAAACAAGCTGCTTCGTCTTGGCTTCCGTTGCAGCCAGATCATCGATGATGATCAGGTCAGATGCCTTTGCCTTTGCAGACAGGGCATGACGTAGGCCAAGAGCGCGAACCTTCTTCGGCAGATCGTGGTCGTGCGAACGGACAACCGGCCCGTGAGCCTGACCGCCGCCGCGGAACTGCGGTGCGCGAGCCGAATGGTGACGAGCGCGGCCCGTACCCTTCTGCTTGTACATCTTGGCGCCGGTGCGGCTGACGTCGCCACGACCTTGAGCCTTATGGGAGCCCTGCTGGCGACGAGCCAGCTGCCAGCGCACGACGCGCTGAAGAATGTCGTCACGCGGGTCGAGGCCGAAGATGTCTTCGTTCAGCTTGACCTTGCCGGCATCCTTGCCTTCAAGAGTGGTAATCGTGAGATCCATTATTCGGCTCCCTCAGTCGCGACAGCTTCAGCCTTCGCGGCACCTGCACGCAGAGCGGCCGGCTTCGGCGCGTTCTCAGGCAGCGAGACCTTTACCGCATCGCGCACGATGATCCAGGCGCCCTTGGAGCCCGGAACCGCACCGCGAACCAGAATGAGGCCACGATCGCTGTCCGTCGAGACAACTTCAATATTCTGCGTGGTTACGCGGGTCTGGCCCATGTGACCAGCCATCTTCTTGCCCTTGAACACCTTACCCGGATCCTGACGCTGACCGGTCGAGCCGTGAGCGCGGTGGGTAATGGAGTTACCATGGGAAGCGCGATGACCGGCAAAGTTATGACGCTTCATAACACCAGCAAAGCCCTTACCAATCGAAGTACCCGTCACATCGACCTTCTGGCCGGCGACGAAGTGTTCGGCGGTGATTTCGGCGCCAACTTCGAGGAGGTTGTCCGGCGAAACGCGGAATTCCGCGACCTTCGCCTTAGGCTCGACCTCGGCCTTCGCGAAGTGACCGCGCATAGCCTTGGACGTGTTCTTTACCTTGGCAATACCAACGCCAAGCTGAACAGCCGTGTAACCGTTCTTTTCAACTGTACGCTGAGCTACCACGTGGCAATTCTCCATGCGGAGAACCGTCACCGGCACATGCTCGCCGGCGTCGTTATAGACGCGGGTCATGCCCAGCTTCTGTGCAATAACACCTGAACGCATCGGGTTCGTTCCTTCCGTCCTCAAGCCGATTAAAGCTTGATCTCGACATCGACACCGGCGGAAAGATCGAGCTTCATCAGCGCGTCTACCGTCTGCGGGGTCGGGTCAACGATATCGAGAAGGCGCTTGTGCGTGCGCATCTCGAACTGCTCGCGGCTCTTCTTGTCGATGTGCGGCGACCGGTTAACTGTGAACTTTTCGATCCGGGTTGGAAGCGGGATCGGTCCGCGCACATTTGCACCGGTACGCTTGGCAGTCGACACGATTTCCCGCGTCGAAGCGTCAAGGATCCGATGATCAAACGCCTTGAGGCGAATGCGGATGTTTTGACCGTTCATTTCATCTGTTCCTTGTTACGCGGAAACGCTCGCTCCAAAGCGAGCGTTCCTGCACAAACCTTCATTACTCGATGATCGAGGAGACGATGCCTGCACCGACGGTGCGGCCGCCTTCACGGATAGCGAAGCGAAGCTTCTCTTCCATCGCAATCGGCACGATCAGGGTGACGTCCATGGCAACATTGTCGCCAGGCATGACCATTTCCGTACCTTCCGGCAGCGTGAC